>CAVHJW010000009.1:0-26592 GCA_963636335.1 bacterium | reverse complement strand
ATCGGCGCAAAGCCTCCATCGACCGTTTTCTCGGCGGCGAGAAGATCGCTTGCTGCCATCGCCCCCGCGCCCGCAAGAACGGCGCGACGCGTCACACCCGCGTCGCACGACGACGCGACGTCGGTCGGCTGCTTCTCAAAACACCGCCGGCAATTTCCGCAACCCGCCTTGCCGTCGATGCGATCGGGCAGCCGCGCGCCCTTCGCGAGCAAGTTGAAGAGCGTTCCGATCGGACAGACCCAGTTGCACCAGATGCGTCCGTGACCAAGCGTCGCGAGCGCGAGCACGACTGCCGCAAGCGCGACGCCGGGAACGACGCCGACGAGCGCCTTGCCGAAAATCGAATAGGGCGTAATTGCCCAACCAAGCGCGCCGAAGCCCGCCGCGATCAGCAGCGCGGCAACTGCGAAGACGCTCCAACGCACAATGCGCTGAACTTTTGTCTCGGGGAGGCGCGTGCAAACACGGCGAACATGCGTCTTCGGATGCGCCAGAAAATGGACGACGCTCTGCGAAATGCCGAGCGGGCACAGCCAGTCGCAGAAGAAGCGTCCGATAAGCGGCGTCAGAAGAAGGACGACGAGGAACGTCAGCGTCGGCGCGGGCTGAATGCGCAGAACCTTCTCCGTGGGCCATCCGTAGAACGCGCCGCATGCCATCGCAAGCGACGATAGCGCGAGCAGACGCAAAAGAACTTTCTTTGCCCTCTTCATTTCGCCACCTCCTGGTCTTTGAGTCCATCGATCCATTCGTCAATCGCCGCGATTTCGTGCGGGATGTTGATCGACTGCGGGCAATGCGGCACACAGCGTCCGCACCCCGTGCAGTGGTCGGCGCGGCGCAGTTCCTCGGGGACGGCCTTCTCGTAGGCGGCGAGCGTCTCGCGTGCGGACGGCAGCGTCTTCGCCGTGAGGATCTGGTTGCGGAACTGCAGGAGCGAGACGATGTCGAGTCCGTAGGGACACGGCATGCAGTAGTTGCAGCTGTTGCAGGGGATCGTGTTGAGCGAGAGATACTTCTGCGCGGCGCGTTCGAGCGCGGCAAGCTCCGCCTCGCTGCAAGGCTTCAACGGCGAGAACGTCGCGATGTTCTCCTCGATGTGTTCGGTGAACGTCATCCCCGAGAGGACGGTCATCACCTTCGGGAACGTGCCGCAGAAGCGGAGCGCCCACTGCGCGAGCGTCGCCTGCGGATCGAGCGGGGTCAATTCCTGCGCGAGCGCGTAGTTGTAGCGCGCGAGGCGTCCGCCGAGGAGCGGCTCCATGATGACGACGGGGATGTCCATCTTCGCGAGCGTCTCGTAGAGATACTTCGCGTCGAGGTTTCGCTCGTTCACTTCCTTCGCGTGATTCCAGTCCACGTAGTTCATCTGGATCTGCACGAAGTCCCAGTGATACTTGTCGTGGCGCTCGAGGCACCAGTCGAGGGCCTCCTTCGCGCCGTGGTAGGAGAAGCCGAGGTTCTTGATGCGGCCCTGGGCGCGGAGCTCCGCGCACCAGTCCGCCGCGCCGTTCTCGATGTAGCGCTGAGAGAACGTCTTGAAACCGCCGTTGCCAACGGAATGAAGAAGATAGTTGTCGATGTAGTCCGTCTGCAGGCACTTGAGCGAGTTCTCGAACATCTTCTTGCACTCGGCGAGCGGATACTGCTGCGGCGCGAAGTTGGAAAGCTTCGTCGCGATGATGTAGTCCGAGCGCTTGTAGCCGCTTTGGCTCAAGGCTTGGCCGAGGACGCGCTCCGACTCGCCGCGGCAGTAGGCGGGCGACGTGTCGAAGTAGGTGACGCCCGCGTCAAGCATCATCTTGACCTGTCGGTTCATGAGCGCCTGGTCGATGGCGGACGCCGAATAGCCGTCCTTCGCCCAGTTGTTGGCGTGTCCGCCCCCGACGGTCGGGAGCCGCATCGCGCCGTAGCCCAAAAGCGAGACCTTCTTTCCGTCAACCGTGTATCGCGTTGTCATCATCGAAAGAGCCTTTCCTTGTCTACTGGGTAGTATACCACATCTGATGTAGAACCGTCAATTATGATTAACGACGTTCCATAACTAAAAACACCGTGGCAGGACCAAGTGCCCTGCCGCTTCGCATCTTCTTTATAATTGTCCTTCCTTCGGCGTCATTATACCAAAGCGCCCCGACACCCGCAAGTAGACTGCGATGGCTCAAGATACGGCTTGATGTCATCCGGAATGGGCGCCTCAAACGAAAGCGGCGCGCGCGTGACGGGGTGGAGGAGCGTGAGTTTCCACGCATGGAGCATCTGACGCGCGGGAATGGGATCAAGACGCTTATCAAGTGCCGACTTACCGTAAACAGCATCACCAATCACGGGGCAACCGAGCGAGGCCATGTGAACGCGAATCTGATGCGTCCGCCCCGTCTCAATCTGGCACTGAATCACAGAAAGGGTCTCTTCGCCACGCGTCCGTACCGATAAAACCTTCCAATTCGTCACCGCGCGCTTGCCGTTCTTCTCAACAATCGCCATCCGCTTGCGGTCAACAGGATGGCGACCAATGAAGTTCTCAATGCGCCCCGCATCAAGGCGCGGCCGCCGATGACAAACGGCGAGATACGTCTTTTCAATTGCCGTATGCGACGAAAATGCCTTCGTGAGCGCATCCATCGCTTTCTGCGTCTTTGCGACAACGAGAAGCCCTGAAGTATCCTGATCAAGACGATGAACGATACCCGGGCGCGCCACACCGCCAATTCCCGAGAGGTTCGGACAGTGATGGAGGAGCGCGTTCACAAGCGTCCCCGTGAAGTGACCTGGCGCGGGATGAACGACCATTCCCGCACGCTTGTTGATAACGACGAGATCGTCATCCTCAAAGACAATGTCAAGCGGGATATCCTCTGGCTCGGGCACGGCGGGAACGGGTGGCGGAATAGAAACCTCAATTTGATCCGTCTCTGAAACCTTAAGCCCCGCCTTCTCGGCCGTCACACCATTGACGCGCACAAAGCCCGCCTTCACGAGACCTTCGATGCGCGAGCGCGAAAAGTCGGGGTAACGCGCGAGGAGAACCTTGTCAAGGCGCGTCATGGCCGCACCTCGCGTTCCGTGAAGAAGGTCCGCGCCGTGCGCGTCTTGAGAAACGCGGCAAACGGCTTATTCTTGGGCGAAGGAATAAAATCAATTTGAAGTGAACGGCCGAGTATTCGTTCCACGTAGGCGAGCGCAAAGTGCTCAAGCGTTCGCCCCATCGCGCGGCAACTCATCACGAAATCAACAATCACGCCCGCCTTGAGGTCAACAACGAGGTAGAGCACGAGCCCTTGCGCGCCGAAGCGATCGCCCGCGCGGAAGACGAACACGCGAAAATCGGGCGAGGATAAGAGCGCGGCAAATTCTTCACGCGTCCGTCGGCGCGTCGTCGCATTGAACTGGTTTGTCTTGGCGGCCATTTGCGCGAGACGGTCGAGATCGCGCGCGGTCGCAAGCGAGGGCTCAACCCAAAGACCAAGCGAGAGAAGATAATCGTCGTGCGAGGCGAAGGACAAGGCCGCGTCCGCCCGCTGTGCGTTTGCTTGAAGGTCGTGCGTCCGAAGACGATCCTCCGCCGTCGCGCCGACCGACGAGAAAAAATATTCGTCCAGGCGTCGGAGAATTTGACGCTCACGCCACGCGCCATCCGACCAGCCCGTCCAAGGCGCAACGACGACCGACGGCAGATGCGCAGCCATCTGCACACGCTCAAATGGATTGTCATCAAGGAAGACAACACTCGACGGATCAATATTGAGCGACGCGGTCGCTTCAAGAAGATTTCCCGCCTTGGGCGCCCAATTCACCTTGCGACACGCGAAGTCATCCTTTGTGAGGAGCGCAGGATTTTTCGCCGCGAGCGCATCAAGACAAGCCTCCATCTCGTCCGCATTGTTCTTTGAAAGAAGGACGAGCGCAACGCCGCGATGCGAAAGAGCCTTAAGCCCCGCCTGAAAAACAGCCTGGGGGCAAAGCGCCTCAACGCCGTCCTCGGTCAGAATCCCCTTCCAGAGCGTGTTGTCCGCATCAACGGCGAGCACTTTCGCCGCACGCGCGCGCGAAGCCCACGCCATCTCCTCCACGATCGCGCGAATGCCATCAAGCGAATAGGGCGCACCTGCGAGGCGTTCAAGGCGAGAATCATAGAAGCCGGGCACTTCCGTCGCGAGAACCGCATCATGCGCTGTCACATCAAAGACGAAGTCGGGTCGATACTGCACAAGCGAGGCGTCTTGCGGCATCACATCAAAGCCCGCCTCGCGCGCGTATGACGCGATGAGTTCCAGCGCAACGGGACCTGTCAGCGCGATTTTCATATTTCCCTCCCCGCTGGCAAATCGCGATGAAGCGAGATTGACTGGACGAGACCGAGTGCGCACATGACCGTCACGAGGAAGGTGCGCCCCGACGAGATGAATGGCAGCGGCAGCCCTGTAATCGGCAAAAGACCAATCGACATGGCGATGTTGATGTAGACGTGCGCAAAAACAAGCGCGGCGATGCCGAGCGCGAGGAGGCGTCCACGCAAATCACGCGAAAGGAGCGCGACCCAGAGGCAAGGAAAGATGACGAGCGCAAAGAGAATAAGAAGCGCGAGCGTTCCAAGGTAGCCTGTCTCCTCAGCGTAGACGCAGAAGATGAAGTCGTTCATCGAGACGGCGGGCGGCAGATACTTGAGATGATTCGTCTCGCCGCGCCCGAAGCCCTTGCCCGAGAGACCGCCCGAGCCGATAGCAATTTTGGCCTGCCGCAAGTTGTAGCCCGAACCTCGTTGATCCTCATTGGGAAAGAGGAAGACTTTGACGCGCTTCACCTGATGATCTCGGAGCGGCAGGCATTTTAAGATTGCTTCGCGCCGCGCGGGGGGAACGCCCGGTCGCTCCGCCTCGTAGACCGCGCCGAGAACGGCGAGAGAAAAAATCGCCCCCGCCGCGAGCAGAATAAGAAGCCCCTTGCGCCAAACGCCCGAGGCGAGCAACATCAGAACAATTGCGGGGACAAGCGTGAGGGTCGTGCCAAGATCTGGCTCGGCGAGAATGAGGAGAAGCGGAATCCCCATGAGCGCGGACACGACGAGAAAACGACGGAAGGAGAGATTGCGCGACGATGCACCAAGGAACGAAGCGAGAAGAGAAAGAATGCAAATTTTTGAAATCTCGCTCGGCTGAAAGAACCAGAGCCAACGGCGGCCACCGTAGACCGTTGAACCGAGAAAGAGGACTGCGACAAGCATCGCGAGCGCCGCGAGATACATCGGCCAGGCGAAGAGATCAAGGAAACGGCGGTAGTCCACACTGGCGAGAACGAAGTAGAGAACAAGACCCACGAACGCGGCTGAGAGGTTGCTCTTCCACACCCCATGAAAAATCACCTCGCGTGCGTGCCCCGCCGACCAGATTGTCATCGTGCCGAGCGCAACAAGCGCAAGCATGGCGAAGAAAAGAATCCAATTAAACTGTCGAATGAACTTCATGGATTTTCAAAAACCGCCTTGAGGACTTCTGCCGCCTTCGGCGCGGCCGTACCGCCACCAGACTCGCCGTTTTCAATGACAATCGCGAGCGCGATAGTCGGGTTCTCGCTCGGCGCGTAGGCGATGAACCAGACGTTTTTGCGACGTGTCGCGCCTCGACCGACCTCGGCCGTCCCGGTCTTACCACTCACCGAGACCGGGACGCCCTGCCCCGCGCGAAATCCTGTTCCACGACTCTCACCATCGCCCGCGACAACGAGGTGCATCCCCTCGCGCACAATGGCGAGATCTTTTGCGGGAATCTCCAGCGGTTGGCGTTCAACAGGGAGATCGGCCTTGAGGCGCGGCGTAACGAGAAACCCCGTCGCAAGGGCCCCCGCGACACGCGCCATCTGGAGAGGCGAAACGAGAAGCATCCCCTGACCAATCGCCATCTGCGCGAGATCACCTGCGTACCATCGCTCACCGTATGTCCGTTTCTTCCACGCCGCGTCAGGAATAACGCCCGCCATATCAACGCCGAGGTCAAGGCCCGTCTTCGCGCCGAGGCCGAAGAGACGCGCCGTCCGAATGAGGTCATTCGTCCCCACATCCATTGCGACATTACAGAAGTAGGGGTTGCAACTCTTCATGAGCGCGTGGCGCATATCAATGGGCCCATGTCCCCAACGGGAGGAGCAACGCAGATGCAAAGAGCCAAAATCAAAAACCCCCGTGCAATCGTATGTCTCGTCTGCGGGAAAACCGACCGAAAGCCCCGCGAGGGCTGTGACGGGCTTGAACGTTGACCCGGGCGCATACGCGCCGCCACTCGCGCGGTTGAGGAGAGGCTTCTTCGGATCGTTCGCCACGCGCGCGTACATCTCATGCGTGAGAATAGGAACGAAGTCATTTGGGTTATAGGCGGGCGCACTCGCCAGCGCGAGCACCTCGCCACTCCGAGGATCAAGAACGACGCATGCGCCCTTTTCACCCGCGAGAACGCGCTCGGCGGCCGCCTGCACACGCACGTCAAGTGCGAGTTTTAAGTCAGGGCCCTTCTGCGCCTCAACGACGCTCCACTCGCGAATCGCGAAGCCGCGCGCATCGACGAGCACTTTCTTCTCGCCAGGCACACCGCGCAAGAAACTGTTGTAGTAAAGTTCAAGCCCCGCGCGCCCACTCATCTCGGGCTGAAAAAAGCTAAATGTCTCATCACCCGCCTCCGCCTCGCCGCGCGCACGCCCGACATAACCGAGAAGGTGAGCCGCGAGTGTTCCCTTCGGATAGGTGCGAACAAGCCGCTCTTCAATCGTGAAGCCAGGATGCTGAGCCTCGTTCTCCGCAAAGATCGCCATTTCGCGCGCGTCCAAATCGCTCCAAACGAGAAGCGGCAAAGCGAGTGAGCGGGTCACGTGACGGTAAATCGCCGCCCCCGTAAGCGGGTTCTTTCGACCGAGCGCGTGCGCGAGCGACTCAACCGCGTTTGAGATGGCCGTACACGTCCCGTCCCAACTCTTCTGCTGGAACGACTCGGGCCGACAGACGAGGACACGTTGAAGGCGGTTTTCGGCGAGCACCTCGCCGTGGCGATCCAAGATGCGCCCACGTGCACCGTCGGTCTGAACGCGCCGAACCGACTGTCGCGCCGAAGCGTAGCCGTAGGAAGCCGAACGTGAAACCTGGACGTGGTGGAGAGAAAAAGCGAGAACGAGGAAGCCGACAAAAAAGAGTGCGGCCGAGACGAGGCACACGACCGCAGAGCCGACCTCCGTCCGCATCGCCCTATTCAACCTCATCAAGCCCCGCCTTTCGTTCAACCCACGCGAGGATGAGGTGCACCACGCCGAATGTCACCGCGCCGATAGGAATCGCGCAAGCCAGACGCATAAAAAGCGGCGAGGAAAAGGTCTGACACCAGAGGGTGAGGTAGGCGTGATAAAGAGGGAACGCGAGAAACGCGACCGACTTTGGAAGGCGCGTCCAGCGCATAAGCGAGACGAAGGCGAGAAAGAACCCCGCACTCGCGAATGCGGGCAAGGCGGAGAGCGCGTCCTCCGTCGCACCGGCCGCAAGCGCGTAGGCTATCGGCATAAAAATCGGGCGGCGTCGCGCAACAAACGGGACGACCGCGAGCAGAAACGGGAAGCCCACACCCGAGATCTTCGGGAGAAGCTCCTCAGTTGCCGCGCCCAAAACGAGCGCGAGCAGAGCTAGGACGAAGGAGAGACTACTTCTTTTCACGGCGAACGAAGACGTCCTCAAGCGCGGAGGGATCGACGGCTGGCAAGACGCGCTCACCCGAGAGGAACGTGCCGACCGAAAGGCCACGCGGGAAAACCCCACCCAGACCCGATGTCACGACGCGCGCGCGAGGCGGAATATCGCCGAGCGTGACGACGTGCTTGATCAGGAGCGCATCGCGCGTACCACCCGAGAGGATGCCGCTCGGCGGATTTTTCTCGCCCGTCTCAATCTCGCACGAAACCTTGACCGAGGGATCTGTCAAAAGCCGCACCTCAGCCGTGTGCGGCGAGAGCGAGGCGATGCGCCCCACAAGCCCTTCGGGGACGACAACGGCCGCGCCCTCAACAAGACCGTCGAGCGAGCCCTTACCAATGCGCAACGTATCATGCGCGGGGGCCGCGCCGCCGCCCTGCGAGAGGACGGGAGCCGCGATCCACTCGCCACCCGTGCGCCGCTCATACGAAAGCGCCTTGCGAAGTCGCTCATTCTCGGCGTCAAGGCGATCCACCTCACCCCCGAGAAGCGAGAGCGCGGCAATCTCGCGGCGGAGACGGACGTTCTCCGCCTCGGCCTGCGCGCCTCGGAAGAGACCAACAGCGCGCGACCACACGTGGCGCACAAAAAGACTCTTCGCACGCTCAAGAGGATAAATCGCCTCGCACGCCGCCGAACGCGAGAACAGAAGACCGAGCGCGATGAGGACGCCCAGCGCGAGAAGGAGAAAAGCGCCGGTCGAACGAGCCTTCACGACGCGCGCTTGTTCTTGGCGAGGAAATCAAGCTCGTTCATGACGACGCCCGTTCCCTCTGCAACGGCCGAGAATGGATCGTCCGCCACGACAACGGGAAGCCCCGTCTCCTGCGCGAGAAGCTTGTCGAGGCCGCGCAACTGGGAGCTGCCGCCCGAAAGGACGATGCCACGATCAACGAGGTCGGCGGCCAACTCTGGCTCGCAACGGTCCAACGTCGAGCGCACCGCATCAACAATCAGTGCGACCGTGTCCTTCAGCGCCGAGCGAATCTCCTCGGACGAAATCGTGAGCGTCTTCGGAAGACCGGCAACAATGTCGCGACCCTTGATTTCCATCGTCGTCTCTTCGCCCATCGGGAAGGCACTACCGATCTTGATCTTAATTGACTCGGCCGTGCGCTCGCCAATCATCAGGTTATAGACGCGCTTGATGTAGGCCATAATCGCCTCATCCATCGCGTCGCCGCCGGCCTGACGCGCTGAATAACTGTGAACGATGCCCGCGAGCGAGATAATGGCAACCTCGCACGTGCCGCCGCCGATATCAACAATCATCGAACCCGCCGGTTCCGAGACGGGCAGCCCCACGCCAATCGCGGCCGCCATGGGCTCTTCCACGAGGAAGACCGACCCAACGCCCGCATCATGCGCGGCCTCTTCAACGGCGCGCTTCTCAACCTCGGTAATGCCCGAGGGAACGGCGACAACGAGGCGCGGCTTAATCTTGAGGTAGCGCGTCAAGAATGTCTGCGGGCAAACCTTTGAGATGAAGTACTTGAGCATCGCCTCGGTGATGTCAAAGTCAGCAATGACGCCCGACTTCATGGGGCGAATTGCAACGATGTTCCCTGGCGTACAACCGAGCATGCGCCGCGCCTCCTCGCCGACTGCGAGAACGCGCTTTGACCCGGCTTGGATGGCGACGACCGACGGCTCGCGAATAACGATGCCGCGGTTCTTCGCGTAGACAAGCGTGTTCGCCGTGCCGAGATCAATACCGATGTCGGTTGAAAAGAGTTGCTTAAGTCGTTCGAACATGATTTCTGCCTTCGTTTCTGTGGACTTATTTTAGATTTTACCCTTTTTCACAATCAAGGTCAACCAAGGCTCCTCGCGGTTCGTTTAAAGTGAACGCGGCAGTTCCTCGAGCGAGTAGCACTCGATCGTGTCACCGACCTGGAAGAGCTCGTAGTTCGCGAAACAAACACCGCACTCTTGCTGACCCGTCACTTCCTTGACTTCGTCCTTGAAGTGGCGCAACGTCTGCACCTTGCCGTCCCAAACCTGCGCCTTGTTGCGCAAAATGCGGAACTTCTCCTTCGCAACGAGCTTGCCGTCGAGCATCTGCGAGCCGGCGATCTTGCCGAGCTTGCCGATGTCGTAGATCGCCTTGATCTCGGCGTGGCCGAGCACGACCTCCTTGTATTCCGGCGGCAGCATGTCGAGCATGCTGTTCTTGACGTGGTCGATGAGCTCGTAGATGATGCGGAACGAGTTGATGCGGACGCCGTCGTGGCGCGCCTGCTGCTGGACGCCCGCGTCGTTGCCGATGTCGAAGCCGACGATGATCGACTTGCCCGCGGCGGCCGACTTGACGTCGGTGAGCGACACGTTGCCCGTGCCAGTGCCGATCACGTTGAGGCCGACCTTCTCGGATTTGATTTCATTGAGCGCCTGAACAATTGCCTCCAAGGAGCCCTGCGTATCGGACTTCACGATGACGTTCAACTCGCGCTTGCCCTCCGCCGCCATCGCGCTCATGAGCGCGTCAAGCGTCGCGGCCTTCGACGTAGAAAGAGCCTCTTCCTTCTTCTCCTGCGCGGTCTGTTCAGCGAGCGTACGGGCGCGCTTCTCGTCCAACATGACGCGGAACTCACTACCCGCCTCTGGGACGCCCGAAAGCCCCGTGCACTTGACGGGCGTCGCGGGCGGCGCCTCCTTAATGCGACGGCCGTGGTCGTCAATGAGGGCGCGAACCTTACCAAAGTGTTCACCGATGAGAATCGCGTCGCCGACCTTGAGCGTGCCGCCTGTGACGAGCAACGTCGCACACGGCCCAAGACCCTGCTGGAGTTCGGACTCGATCACGAAGCCATTCGCGCGACGGTTCGGGTTCGCCTGAAGCTCGAGAACCTCCGCCTGAACGAGGATATTTTCCAAGAGCGCGTCAACGCCAAGACCTGTCACGCCCGAGACGGGGCAACAAATGATGTCGCCGCCCCAATCCTCTGGCGTAAGCCCCATCTTCTGGAGTTGTTGCTTGACACGGTCAACATTCGCCGTCGGCTTATCGGCCTTCGTGATCGCGACCATAATCTGGACGCCCGTCTGGCGGCAGACCTTGATGCACTCTTCGGTCTGCGGCATGATGCCATCGTCCGCCGCCACGATGAGGACGGCGATGTCGGTGATCTGGGCGCCGCGGGCGCGCATCGCGCTGAACGCGGCGTGACCGGGCGTATCAAGGAAGGTGATCTTCTTGCCCGCGACATCAACCTGATAGGCCGAAATCTGCTGCGTGATGCCACCTGCTTCGCCCGCCGCGACGTGCTCCTTGCGGATATAGTCCATGAGCGTTGTCTTGCCGTGGTCAACATGGCCGAGGAACGTAATGACGGGGGCGCGAGGCTTCAGGGTCTCGGGCGGATCTTCAGGAATAAGATCGTCCGCGTCAATTGCCTTCAAAACGGGCTTTGCGGCGGCCTTGTCACGCGCGTGTTCGATCGTCACCTTGAAACCGTACTTCTCGGCGACCTTCGTCGCAACATCTGGCTCAACGCGCTGATTGATGGACGCGAGAATCTTAAGCCCCATCAAGTCGGCGATGAGTCGATTCGGCTTCAAGTTCAACTTGGCGGCAAGATCTTTGACGATCACCGCGCCGCGAATTGAGATCTCCTTGTTCGTCTCATCAACCGAGATGCGGCTACCCTGCGCGGGCACGGCGGGCGCGATGCGACCAACCGCACGCTGCTTCTCAAAGCTCTTCTGCCCTTCGCGACCCTTCTTGCCCTTGCGGCTCGGATCGTCATCATAGTCGACCGGCTTCGGCGTCTTCGGCTTCGGCGGCGCGGCGACGGAAATCGAAATGGAGGGCGCGGGGCGCGCGGACTGCAAGGGCTTGAAACCCGTGTGCGAGAGCCCCGTCGCGCCGAACGTGCGCGCAGGCGACGGCGTGGATGCTTTCGGCTTCCACCCGGGCGCCATGCGAATCGTCGGCTTCTCGGTGGCGGGCTTTGGCGCTTCGGCCTTTGGCGATGGCGCGGGCGCGACCGTCGGCTTCGTGCGTGCGTCAGATTTTGCCGTTAGCGTCGAGGGCGCCTTGCCCTCGGCCGCCTCCTTCGCGAGACGGAGGTGCTCGTCAAGGCGCGCTTTCTGCTCGGCGAAGAACGCCGCGTTGAGCGCGGCGGCTCGCGCGCGCTTCTCGGCGCGTTTCTTCAGGATTTCGTCGGTCATATTCTTGTCGCTTCCCTCACTCGTTCGCGTTCGTCAACTCGGCAACCGCCTTGGCCGCCGCGTAGATGCCCCTCGCCTGGACCTCGTCAAGGCCGGTCGCAGCGATGAAGCTCGGCTCGTCCTCCTCGGCGATACCGTCCACAGTGAGATAACCCGCGTCAGCCATCTGCGTCGCGACAGCCGTTGAGACCGAGAACATCTCAGCGAGGTTCTTAATTGCCTCGGCCTTCTGATCCTCAAAGCTCGCGGTCGCGAGAGACTTCTTGATGTCAATGTGCCAGCCCGTGAGCTTCGTCGTGAGGCGCACGTTCTGACCACGCTTGCCAATGGCGAGCGAATACTGGTCGGCCGCCGCAACGACGTGAACCGTGTTAGGCTGAACAGGGTCGACTTCAATGGACTCAAGCTTCGCCGGCGCAAGTGCCGCCGCGACGTAGAGGCGAATATCTTCGTTCCAACGCACGATGTCAATCTTCTCGCCCGAGAGTTCGTTGACGATTGACCGCACGCGGCTGCCGCGCTGACCCACGCACGCGCCAACGGGGTCAACATTCTCGTTCGCCGTGCGGACGGCGAGTTTCGCGCGGTAGCCCGGGTCGCGGCTCACGCCCATAATCTCAACGACGCCATCGGCAATCTCGCTCACCTCAAGACGGAAGAGCGCCTCGACAAACTTGCCGCTCGAGCGCGAGAGGACGACCGACGGGCCCTTCGCCTCGGGATCAACGCGCAAAATGATCGCGCGGATGGGGTCGCCGACCTGATAGTCTTCAGAGGGGATGCGCTCCTTCGCCGGCAGAATCATCTCGGTCTTGCCAACGGTCACATACGTATCGCGGCGAGAAATCGCGCTCACCGTGCCCGAGACAATGTCGCCGACGCGGTCGCGATATTCACTGAACGTATTCGTGCGCTCGGCCTCGCGAATCTTCTGCATGATCATCTGGCGCGAAGTCTGCGCGGCGATGCGCCCGAGGAAGGACGCAGGCAACTCAACCTCAATCGTCTCGCCCTCGGCAACGGGGTTGCCGTGGTTAAAGCGTTGGGCGCGCGCGAGGGAGATGAAGCCAGGGCCGACATCATCGTTTGAAGCAACGAGCGTATCATAAACGTGAAGGGAGAGATCCTTGCGGTTAATGACGACGCGCAGGTCGTTTGTGACGTTCTGATTCTTGCGCGAGGCCTGCTGAATCGCCTGTTCAATCGCCGTCAGCACAATCTCGCGGCTCACACCACGCTCATTCTCAATCTGCTGGACGACCGCCAGCAACTGGTTGTTCATCGCCATACCCGTTTGTCTCCCTTAAAGGTTCGATACCCTGTTAAAAAATATCAAAAAGCCCATCGTCGAGCGAATCCGCCCGCCGAAAAACTCTACTATAATACCCTTTTTCGCAAAAAAAGTCAATGCCGAACGAATCCAGCGCCCCTAAATTGGTCATAGGGGAAACCCCGATGTTTTGGTATAATAGGGAAATACCATGCAGAACACCGATGTCATGACGTCCGCCGCCTCGCTTGATCGTCTCACCGCGCAGGTTGCCGACATCCAAGCGACACACGCCTTCGCCGCGTTCTCGGCCTTCATTCGTGGCCGCGAGGCGCAGGCCTACCTTCGCGCATTCCTTCCCCTCACCCGAGAAGACCTCACGCATGCGCTGGAAGAACTTGACCGCCGCCAGATGGATCTCCTACCCGAACGCCTCGATGATCTCTTCGGTAAGACGAATGGAAAGCTCACGCTGATCCTTGACTTTCTCCGCGCACGACTTGAAAAGAAAAGCGCGCGCGCCCTCGCCGCGTCAATCATGAGGTCCTGCGTGGCGGACACAGACGAAAATGACGCAAACGCCGCGCCGGCCGAAACACCAACACCCGCCGCGCCCACGCTCATTGAGCCCATGACAAACGACTGGCGACTTGATCTTCCCATTCCGCCAGCCTATGAGGCGTTGAAGAAGACGTCCCCTTCCGCCCTCAACGCCTACCGCGCGTGCCCCTTCACCTTCTACCTTAAAAAAATTCTTTCAGGCCGCACATTCAAGAGCCTCAAATCGCTTGAACCTTTTGAATATGGAAATCTCGCGCATGAAGCCCTTGAGGCGTTCGGCAACGATCTCGTCCTGCGCGAATCAGAGGACGCGCACGCCATTGCCGCCTTCCTCGCTCAGCGTGTTGATGACGCGCTCGCCCAGCGTTTCGGTGCGCAGAGCCCCGCCGCCGTCCGTGAGCAAGGTGAAGACTTGAAGCGTCGCTTCAAAGACTTCGCCGAACGACAAGTTGCGCGTCACGCCGAAGGTTGGCGCATCGTCGCCGTTGAGACGAAACTTGAGATTCCCTATTCAATCGAAGGACCCGACGGCACGTGTCACCACGTCCTCGTCGCGGGCAAAAGCGACCGCATTGACTACAACGCGGCGCGCGACCTCTGGTGCGTCATTGACTACAAGACGTGGGACACGGCAGACGAAAAGCGTATGGACGACTTCCAACTGCCGCTCTACTGCGCGATGCTTGAGGCGAACAATGAAGAGCCTTTCAAGGCGGCCACGCGCGAGAAGATTATCGCCGCCTACTGCGTCATCGGCGCAACGAAAGACCATGTCCTCTTCTCGGATACGCTCTCGGGCGGACTCTTTCGCGGTCACGCGCAACATGAGAAGGAAGAGGAGATCAGAAGAACCATCCAACAAATTGAGCGCGGAATTTTCTGGCCCTTCAACGCAACAGCCCGAAAATGGCGGTTCGACTTTGGAAAATGGATGGGCGAAAGGCCCGATGAGACGATCTGTCAAACATGGATCAAAGACCAGAGAGCGCGCACAAACACAAGCGGCGTGGACGATGCAAGCGGCGCGGACGGTGATTGGGAGACGACCCTCGCCCTTCAAGCCTTTCTCGACCTCGTTGAACTGGCCGACCATCCGAGCGACGAGCTCACCTACCGACACGTCTTGCTCACACCGCTCGCGCGCGCGAAATATGGCCCCAAGAGACCCTCGCGCGCGCGACTCGCGCAAGAGATGGCCGATGCCCTTATGACGCGCGGCCTCGCTCAGACGTTGCTTGCTTTGCGTGGCTGGCTCAACCCCGACCCGAAGAAGGCGTGGAACCTCGCCACAGAAGAGCGGTTCACCGATATGGTCGCCAAGGCCGAAGCGTTTGAGAAAACGCGCACAAGCCGCACACTTTTCTCGGACTTCAAACCGTTCTCGTGACACGATCCTTTTTGTGCGTCATTTTGTCGCACAGACGGGTATGGCACGTCTTTTGCATAACCGTTTCTATCTTTTTTGTTTCTATTTGAGAAAAGGAGAAATAAGATGAACGCAAGTTTTGAACCCGCAGAAGATAATGAGAAGTGCCTTGAGAAATACGGCAGCGACCTGACCGCACTCGCACGCGCAGGCAAACTGGATCCCGTGATTGGGCGCGACACCGAGATTCGCGATGTCGTGCGCATCCTCTCGCGCAAGACGAAGAACAACCCTGTCCTCATTGGTGAGCCAGGTGTCGGCAAGACCGCGATCGTTGAGGGCCTCGCCCAACGTATCGTGCGCGGCGATGTCCCCGAGGGCCTTCGAGACCGCATGGTCTTCTCGCTTGATATGACAGCCCTCATGGCGGGCGCGTCGTATCGCGGACAGTTTGAGGAGCGACTCAAGGCCGTCCTCAAGAAGATCAAGGAGTCGGAGGGAAAGATCATTCTCTTCATCGATGAAATTCACACCATCGTTGACGCCGGCAAGACCGAAGGGTCGTCCGACGCCGGCAATATGCTTAAGCCCATGCTTGCGCGCGGCGAACTCCACTGCGTCGGCGCGACGACGCTCGACGAGTACCGCAAGTACATGGAAAAAGATGCGGCCTTGGAACGTCGCTTCCAGCCCGTGCAAGTTGATCCGCCGAACGAGGAGGATGCGATTTCGATTTTGCGTGGCATCAAGGAACGCTTTGAGAAATACCACAACGTCCACATCCGCGACGAGGCCCTCGTTTCGGCTGTCGCCCTCAGTTCGCGCTACATTCAAGACCGCTTTCTTCCAGATAAGGCCATTGATCTTCTTGATGAAGCGTGCGCGCGCATCCGCACCGAGATGGACTCCTGCCCACAGGAACTCGACGAGATCTCGCGCCACGTGCGCCGTCTTGAAATTGAAGAGATCGCGCTCAAGAAGGAGAAGGATGAGAACTCAAAGAAGCGCCTCGTTGAGTTGCAAGATGAACTAAAAGGCCTCAAAGAGAAGTCGGACAAGATGACCGCGCAATGGAAGGAAGAAAAGCGCGACATTGAAGATGTCCGCCGCGTCCGTACGCGCCTTGAAGAGGAGAAGCACCGTTACGAGTGCGCCGAAAGCGAAGGCAACTTCAACGAGGCCTCGCGTCTCAAATATGGTGTCATCCCCGAACTTGAGAAAAAGCTGAAGGCTCACGAGGAGGAACTCAAGAAGAAAGAAGGCTCGACCCTTCTCCGCGAAGAGGTGACGGCCGATGAAATCGCCGAGGTCGTGTCGCGTTGGAGCGGCATCCCCGTCACAAAACTGATGGAGGGTGAACGCGAGAAACTCGTGCGCCTCGCCGACACGTTGCACAAGCGCGTCATCGGTCAGGACAAGGCCGTTGATGCCGTCGCCGATGCCGTCATTCGTTCGCGCGCCGGCATCAAGAACCGCCAGCGTCCGATTGGCGCCTTCCTCTTTTTGGGGCCGACGGGTGTTGGCAAGACGGAGCTTGCGAAGGCTCTCGCGCAGGAACTCTTTGACGACGAGAACGCGATGGTGCGTCTTGACATGTCGGAATACATGGAGAAGTTTGCTGTCTCGCGTCTCGTGGGCGCGCCGCCCGGATACGTGGGCTTTGAAGACGGCGGACAACTCACGGAGGCCGTTCGCCGGAAACAGTTCTCCGTCGTCCTCTTGGACGAGATCGAGAAGGCTCACCCCGATGTCTTCAACCTACTCCTGCAGGTCCTTGATGACGGGCGCCTCACAGATAGCCACGGCCGCACGGTCTCGTTCAAGAACACAGTCATCATCATGACATCAAACGCGGCAAAGGACGCGCTCAAAGAGATCTTCCGCCCTGAATTCTTAAACCGCCTCGACGAGGTTTTGGAATTCGACGCACTCACGCGGGAGCAGATCCGTGAGATCGTGAAGCTGCAACTCAACGACCTGAAGAAGCGTCTTGCCGATCAGGAGTTTACGCTTGAAATCGACGACGCGGCAATGGACGTGCTCGTCGCCAACGGCTATGACCCCGCGTACGGCGCGCGTCCCGTGAAGCGTGCGATTCAGCGCGACCTTGAGAACCCGATTGCGAAACTCATCGTCGCGGGCCAGTATCTGCCCGGTGCGACAATTCACGCGACGGCGAAGGACAACAAGATCACCTTCGATCGGGTCTAAGCGAATGCCCGCCCCCATTCATCGGGGCGGGCGCTTCTCGCCATGCGGAGAGTGCCGAAGACGGGACTCGAACCCGTACGACCAAGACTGGTCAAGAGATTTTAAGTCTCTGGTGTCTGCCATTCCACCACTTCGGCAAAAAGACGGACGCCCTCTTTATTGGGCGTCCGTTTCGGCGTGAGAGCCGTCAAGCGTCATCCGAGGAGGTCGTCCATCGGATCCGGCTCGCTCGGTGACTCAATCTCGTCATCGGCCACGTCGCCATCGACGGTCTCGCCAGACGCGTCTGCCATGACGAGCGGCTCGCCGAGATCATCGTCATCGTCGCCCTCCTCGCCCGGAAGGCCCGTGGACGGGATGCCGAAGATCTCCTCGTTTTTCTTGCGCTGATCCTCGCGCAGCGCGTCCATCTCCTCGTCGGAAATAGGCTCGCCAACGGGGACAAGCTTCAGGTAACGATGCTTTGAGAAGCCCGTGCCGCCCGGGATGAGATGACCCAGAATGACGTTCTCCTTGAAGCCACGCAGCTCATCGACCTTGCCCATCGTCGCCGCCTCAGCGAGAACGCGCGTCGTGTCCTGGAAGGACGCCGCCGAGATGAACGAGTCGGTCTCGAGCGCGGCCTTCGTGATGCCGAGAAGCGCGGGCTGCGCCTCCGCCGGACGACGGCCTTCGTTCATCATCTCTTCGTTCACGCTCAAGAACTTCTGGCGCGTAACCTGATCGCCCCAAACGAAGTCGGTGTCACCCGGGTTCGTGATGCGAACCTTACGGAGCATCTGGCGAATGACGATCTCAATGTGCTTATCGTTGATCTCGACGCCTTGCGCACGGTAGACCTGCTGAACTTCGTTAAGAAGGTACTTCTCAAGTTCCTGCGGACCCGAGACCTCGAGGATCTCCTGCGGAATAACAGGACCTTCGGTGAGCTGCTGACCCTTCTTCACGCGGTCGCCCTTGAAGACGACGATCTGCTTGCCCATCGGGATGAAGTGCTCTTCAACGAGACCCGTGATGTCGTCAACGACCTTCACGCAGCGCTTGCCACGCACGTTCTCGCCGAACTCGATGCGACCCTCAATCTTCGCGATTTCGGCCGCGTCCTTCGGCTGACGCGCTTCAAAGAGTTCCTGAACACGCGGCAGACCGCCCGTGATGTCGCGCGTCTTCGCGGCGGCGCGCGGCGTCTTCGCGAGCAACATACCAGCCGTGGCCTTCATGCCATCGCGCACCATGACAATGGCGCCCGTCGGCACGTCGTGCGAGTCAAGCATCTTGCCGTCCGCATCGCGAATCTCAATGCGCGGGTGGAGGTTCGACTCGGATGTCGGCAGAACGACGAGCGTCTTCGCGCCCGTCGCGCGGTCGATCTCAGTCTTGACCGAGACATCTTCCTCAAAGTCCTCGAAGACGATGAGACCCGCCGTCTCAGAAAGGACCGGCACGGAGTGCGGATCCCACTCGGCAACCTTCTGCCCCTTCTTGACAGTCGCGCCGTCCTCAATGAGGAGCACCGCGCCCATCTGAAGCTGGTAGGTGTCAAGGCGCGTACCGCCGTTCTTCGACCAAATTTCAAGCGAGCCGTTCTTGTTGAGGACGACCTCCTTGCCCTCGTCGTTGCGCACCTTACGCACATCAACGAGCTTCGCCACACCATCGTTCTTGAGGACGATCTCCGGCTTCGACGCCGTCGCCGAGGCCGTGCCGCCGATATGGAACGTCCGCATCGTCAACTGCGTGCCAGGCTCACCAATCGACTGCGCGGCGATGATACCGACAGCCGTGCCGAGCTCAACCTCGTGACCCGTTGAAAGGTCACGACCGTAGCACTTCGCGCACATGCCGTGCTCGGCATCGCACGTGAGACCCGAGCGGATCCACACCTTTTCAATGCCGGCGGCGTTCACGCGCTTCGCGGCCGCTTCATCAACGATCTCGTTCGCGGCGACAATTTCTTCGCCCGTCGCCGGGTCGGTAATCGCGTAGAGCGCCGTGCGACCGAGAATGCGGTCACCCAGCGTCACCTTGACTTCGTCGCCCTCGATGATCGCCTCAACCTCGATGCCGTTCACCGTGTTGCAGTCTTCCGTCGTGATGATGACATCCTGCGAGACGTCAACAAGCTTACGCGTCAGGTAACCGGCGTCGGCCGTCTTCAAGGCCGTGTCGGCGAGACCCTTACGCGCGCCGTGCGATGAAATGAAGTACTCAAGAACCGAAAGGCCTTCGCGGAAGGACGCCGTAATCGGGCGCTCGATGATGTCGCCGTTCGGCGCGGACATAAGACCACGCATACCCGCGAGCTGACGGAGCTGAAGCTTCGAGCCACGCGCCTTCGAGTCGGCGAACATATAGACCGGGTTCAATTCCGTCGGGTTCCGATTCTCGGGCGTGATGTTCTTCGCGATCGTCTTGTAGAGCTCGTCGCCAACCTTCTCGGTTGTCTCCGTCCAAATATCAACGATCTTGTTGTGACGCTCGCCGTTCGTGATGATACCCTGCTGGAACTGCTTCTGGACCTCATCGGCGGCCTTACGCGCCTTCGTGACCTCAGCATCCTTCTCCTCAGGACGAATCATGTCTTTAAGACCCATTGACGCGCCAGAGATCGTCGCGAAGGTATAACCGAGCGACTTCAAGTTGTCAACGGCCTTGACCGTGACATCGTGACCCGCGACCTTGTGGCAGTCGAGAATCAGCTTACCGATCATCGACTTGTCGCACTTGTCATTCCAAAAGCCCATCTCCTTCGGCCACACATCATTGAAGATGACGCGACCGGCCGTCGTCTCAAGCGTGCGCAGCGAGGCGTTGCCATGCGGACGACCCGTCGTTCCGAAGTCGGGGTTGCGGAAGCGAATGCGCGTATGGTAGTCAATGCTACCCTCTGCGATGCCGAACTCAACCTCGCCGATGTCGTTAAAGAGCGGCAGGTGCTCATCGGACATATCCGTCTTGCCCGCAATCTTACCCGCAAGGCTATCTTGCTGAGAAGGAACGGTGAGGAAGTAAAGACCCAAGCACACATCCTGCGTCGGCGTGACGATCGACTTGCCGGAAGCCGGCGAGAAGATTGACGTCGTCGCGAGCATCATGAGTTTCGACTCCATCTGCGCCTCAACCGAGAGCGGCACATGGACAGCCATCTGGTCACCGTCGAAGTCGGCATTGAACGGCGTGCAGACCATCGGGTGCAGGCGAATGGCCTTACCCTCGACGAGCACCGGCTCGAACGCCTGAATTGAGAGACGGTGCAGTGTCGGCGCACGGTTCAAGAAGACCGTCTTGTCTTTGATGACTTCATCGAGAATCGCCCAAATCTGCTCGTCGTGGCGCTCAATCATCTTGCGCGCCGTGCGGACGGTGTGGCAAATGCCGCGCTCCTTCAGGATGTGGATGATGAACGGCTCAAAAAGTCTGAGCGCCATTTCCTTCGGAAGACCGCACTGCGGGAACTTCAGTTCCGGTCCGACCACGATCACCGAACGACCCGAGTAGTCAACGCGCTTACCGAGAAGGTTCTGGCGGAAACGACCCGTCTTGCCCTTCAAGATTTCGGAGAGCGACTTGAGCGCGCGGTTGCCAGGACCCGTGACCGGGCGACCATGGCGGCCGTTATCAAACACCGCGTCAACCGCTTCCTGAAGCATGCGCTTCTCGTTGCGGATGATGACATCGGGCGTCTTGAGCGCGAGCAAATTCCGAAGACGATTGTTGCGGTTGATGACGCGGCGATAAAGATCATTCAAGTCGCTCGTCGCGAAGCGGCCGCCTTCGAGCGGAACGAGCGGGCGCAGATCCGGCGGGATGACGGGCAGAACGTCCAACACCATCCACTCGGGCTTCGTATCCGAAACGCGGAAGCCCTCAACAACCTGAATGCGCTTCGCAATTTTCTTGCGGTTCTGCTTGGAGCGAGTGTTCTCCATCTCCTCTTCAAGCTGCTTCTTAAGCGCGGCGAGATCAAGCTTGCGAAGGAGCTTGCGCACAGCCTCCGCGCCCATCTCAGCCTTGAAGTCGTCATGGTACTTTTCTTGCGCCTCGAGGTATTCACTCTCGGTGAGAATCTGCCCCTCTTTAAGCGCCGTGTCGCCTGACTCAACAACAAGCCAACTCTGGTAGTAGAGCACGCTCTCAAGCTCGCTCGTCGTCTTGTTGAGAAGAAGACCCATGCGGCTCGGCGCGCACTTGAAGAACCAAATGTGGCTCACGGGAACCGCGAGTTCAATGTGGCCCATGCGCTGGCGACGAACGGCCGAGAGCGTCACCTCAACGCCGCAGCGGTCGCAGACCGTGCCCTTGTTCTTGATGCGCTTATATTTGCCGCACGCGCACTCCCAGTCTTTCGTCGGCCCGAAAATCTTCTCGCAGAAGAGGCCGTCTTTTTCAGGGTGGTACGAACGATAGTTGATGGTCTCGGCGTTCTTCACCTCGCCCTTCGACCACGCGCGGATCGTCTCGGGCGACGCGAGCTGAACTTTAACGGCATCATAGTGGGCGGACGCATTGTACGAGCCGCCGAAGATGTCAGACGTGTTATAGGGATTCATAGATTTGTTTCCTTAAAGTTGCTTTTCCGCTGTTCCTCTTAACCTTGGAGCGTGAGCGCCCCCGAGAGAAGGTCGTCTCCAGACTCCTTCTCGGTTGGCGGCGTGGACGAGGAGGCGGTGCTCGCCGCCTTGCCCTTCGCCGTCTCGGCTTCGCCACCCAAAAGCTGGGTGTCGAGGCAGAGGCCACGCAGTTCGTGGATGAGGACCGAGAACGACTCAGGCATGCCCGAATCGAGGATGTTCGAGCCCTTGACGATGGACTCGTAAATCCGCGTGCGACCCTGCACGTCGTCGGACTTGACAGTGAGCAACTCCTGCAAGGCGTAGGCCACGCCATACGCCTCGAGCGCCCACACCTCCATTTCGCCCATACGCTGACCGCCGAGCTGCGCCTTGCCGCCGAGCGGCTGCTGCGTGACGAGCGAATACGGCCCGACCGCACGCGCGTGGATCTTGTCCGTGACGAGGTGGTGAAGCTTGAGCATGTAGATGACGCCGACGACGACCTTCTGCGAGAACGGCTCGCCCGTCAGACCATCGTAGAGAACCGTCTTGCCCTCGGGGCAAATCCAGCTCTGCGCGCCTTCTTCCTTCTCCTGAACGGCACGCGCCTCGGTGAGGAGCTTGTCGATTTCAGACTCTTGAACGCCGTCAAAGACGGGCGTTGCGGCGTGGAAGCCGAGCGTCTTGCACGCAAGACCGAGATAGGTCTCAAAGAGCTGACCCAAGTTCATGCGCGACGGCACGCCGAGCGGGTTGAGGACGATGTCAACGGGACGGCCATCCGGCAGGAACGGCATATCGCAACTCGGCAGAATGCGCGAGACGACACCCTTGTTACCGTGACGACCCGCCATCTTGTCGCCGACCGAGAGATTCTTCTTGTCAACGATGAAGACGCTCACCTTCTTGACGACGTCGCCGCCACCGACGATATCGCCGAAGAGACCGCCCTCGCTCTCCTCGGCCGCGTCATCCAGCGACGAGAACTCGAGGTCGAACGGCTCCATAATCGTCTGAATCTTGTCCTTCGCAGGACCCTCGGGCATCTCCCAATGCGCGTGCGCCTTCGCGAGCACGGCGAGCTCAGACTTCTTGATCTTCTTGTTCGCCGTGATGATGACATCACCCGTGTCCGAGTCGGTCACGTCGCAAGGAAGCTTCTCATTCATGAGCTCCGACGCGAGCTTGACCGTGAGATCCTTCTCAAGTTTCGCAATCTGGTTCTTACGCTTCTTCTCGGCGTCCTTGACGGCACGCTTCGAGCGCTTCGCCTCGCCATCGTCGAGTGCATTCGCATTCGTAACCTGGACATCCATCACGATGCCCGTCGTGCCCGGCGGAACCTTGAGCGACGAGTCACGCACATCAGCGGCCTTCTCGCCGAAGATGGCGCGGAGAAGCCTCTCTTCAGGCGAAAGCTCCGTCTCGCCCTTCGGTGTCACCTTGCCGACAAGAATGTCACCCGGCTTCACCTCTGCACCCACGCGGACAATACCGTCAGGGCCGAGATTCTTGAGCGCGTCCTCCGAGACATTCGGGATATCGCGCGTAATCTCTTCTGGCCCGAGCTGGGTATCGCGCGCCATGCACTCGAACGGAATAATGTGAAGCGACGTCAAGGCATCCTCGCGAACGAGGCGGTCGTTGAGGACGATCGCGTCTTCGAAGTTGTAGCCACGCCAGCTCATGAACGCAACGAGCAGGTTCTTGCCGAGCGCGAGCTCGCCCTGATCGGTCGCGGGGCCATCGGCGAGGCAGTCGCCCGTCTCAACCTTCTGACCCTTCTTGACGATCGGGCGCTGGTTGAAGCAGGTGCCCGAATTGCAACGACGGAACTTCTGCAAGTCATACCGCCAAACGCCATTCTTCGGGTCGTTCTCGCAATCAACATCGCCACCCGGCAACTCGCCGTTCTTCGTAACGATGATGTACTGAGCCGAGACATAGGCGACCTTGCCGGGCGCGAGCGCGGTCACGATGACCTTCGAGTCGCGCGCCGAGACGCCCTCAAGACCCGTGCCCACATAAGGACGCTCCGTCGCCATAAGCGGCACGCCCTGGCGCATCATGTTCGCGCCCATCAACGCGCGGTTCGCGTCGTCGTGCTCAAGGAACGGAATGAGGCCCGCCGCGATCGAAATGACCTGCATCGGCGCGACGTCCATGTACTGAACCTCATGCGCCGGCTTATCGCAGAACTCGGTCTTATAACGGCAGGTGACGCGCTCTTCAGCAAACGTGCGGTTCGGCTTTAAGGGCGCATTTGCCTGCGCGATGACAAACTGCTCTTCTTCATCGGCGGGCAGGTATTCAATTTCATCCGTCACCTTGCCACCGACGACCTTGCGATAGGGCGTCTCAATGAAGCCAAAACGGTTCACCTCGGCGTAGATGCCGAGCGACGAGATGAGGCCGATGTTCGGACCTTCAGGTGTCTCAATCGGGCAGATACGACCGTAGTGAGACGGATGGACGTCGCGGACCTCGAAGCCCGCGCGTTCACGCGAAAGGCCGCCCGGACCGAGCGCGGAGAGACGACGCTTGTGCGCGAGCGCAGACAAGGGGTTCGTCTGGTCCATAAACTGCGAGAGCTGGCTACGCGCGAAGAAGTCGTTCACGACGGTCGAGAACGTCTTCGAGTTGACGAGACGCTGCGGCATGAGCGGACCCTGCGTCTGGTCGGCGTTCTGAACGAAGCGCTCACGAATGAGGCGCTCGGTGCGCGCGAGACCAATGCGGCACTGATTCTCAACGAGCTCGCCCGTCGTGCGGACGCGGCGGTTGCCGAGGTGGTCAATGTCATCGACTTGATCCTTGCCCACGTAAATGCGGAGCAGGAGACGAATCGCCTCAACAACGTCAATGCCCGACTCATGCAGCGTGCGCAGATTCTCATCAATCTTGCCAACGAGGCCGAGGCGCTTGTTGATTTTGTGACGACCCACAAGGCCGAGATCATAGTGGCTGAGCGTGAAGAAGATGCGGTTGATATACTGCTTAGCATTCGAGGCCGTCGCAGGCTCACCTGGACGCATGTGCTTATAGATCTCTTTGAGCGCGTCTTCCTCGTTGTGGATGCCCGCCTTCGCGTCCTCGCGCAGCGTCTTGATGAGCGTGCCGCCGTCGACCGAAACGTCCACGACGTCAACCTCATCAATGCCCGAGGCGGCGATCTGCGCCATCATCGCGGGCGTGACAGGGTCGTAGCGGCGCGCCAGCACGGCCTGCGAGTCGGCATCCACGAGGTCGTCCTTCATAACGAGCATCGCGAGGTCGCGCTCGGCGTACTTCTTGCCTGTGGGGAACTTCTTGAAGTCGTAAAAGAGCTGCATCACCTGCTCGTCGGAGCCGTAGCCAAACGCGCGCAGGAGCGTCGTCGCATAGAATTTCCGGCGGCGGCGACGCTGATCCATGAAGCACCACATGACATCGTTCGTGTCAAATGTGATCTCGATCCAGTTGCCGCGATCAGGAATGATGCGCACGGAGAGGAGCTCCTGACCGTTCGCGTGCACCTGCTTCTCGCACGAGATACCCGGCGAACGGTGCAACTGCGAGACGATGACGCGCTCGGCGCCGTTGATCACGAACGCGCCGTCGGGCGTCATGATGGGCATATCGCCCATGAAGACTTCTTCTTCGCGAACGTCCTTGCCATCTTCAAGACGGAACGTGACGCGCAGGGAACGGACAAAACTCTCGCCCGCCTTCAGCGCCTCAAGATAGGTCATCTTCGGCTCTTCGAAGCGATAGCTGACGAAGTCGAGTTTATAGCGACCATCGTAGCTCTGCGTCGGGAAGAGCTCCTTGAAGATCGCCTGAAGCCCCGTATTCTTGCGCTTCTGCGGGATGACGTCCGCCTGGAGAAACTCCTCGTACGTCTTGGTCTGGATGTCAATGAGATCGGGCATCGGGGACGACATTCCCTGAAGATGGCCGAACACTCTGCGTTCTGCACTCATGAGCTTACCTCTGTCGTGTTATGTTGTTAAATGGATGAAAAAAGCGCGCGAAAGTGCCTGAAGTGTGGTAAGCGGCCACTTTGTTAACTGTACACTTCTAGCGCAAATTGTATATAGTATATCAAAATTCTCCTCGCGATGCAAGGGGGCATGGTCGTTACATCTGTCAAACGACGGCTCGATCTCGTCGAGACGCGGCATGGGCGCGAACCTTCTCCGCGAGAGAATCTACTGTCTCGTTCGCAAACAGATCTTTCTGCCACTCCGTATAGTCAAAGTTGTCGCGATTGAGAATGTAGACGAACCTCTCCGCCTCGACAGGGCCAACCTGATCGAAGAGAATGTTCATGCACTTCGCCGTCAGTTCGTTTTCAGACATCTTCATCTTGATTCTCCCTTATGAAGTCAATCGGTGACGCAACGCGAACAAATGTCTGCCCCTGCGCCTTGCGAATAAAACCGTCGTCCGTCATCAGCAGCCAGTCGCACTCCGCCGCCTCCGCAGAAGCCAAATGCATGGCGTCCTTCGCCTTGATCCCGATCTGCTTGAACTCTTCAGTTCGCTCAAGGACTGCGTCCGTCAACTCGACGTTCTCGAAAGCCAGCGGACGCCACCTCAAGATCGCCGTTCGCCGTTTGACCGATGGATTGAACGAAACCTCATAGTCGAGAATATCCGACCAGACAAACTCGACACGACCAGTCGCCATTAGGAACTGAACGGCCAATTTCGCCATCGTCTCGATCTGAATCCGCGTCTGATTTTGCGGATC
>CAVHJW010000008.1:0-28271 GCA_963636335.1 bacterium | reverse complement strand
CGACTTCGACGTCGTTGAAGTTCTCAACCGCCGCGCGGAAAACCATGCGGCCGATACGGCCGAAGCCGTTGATACCAATCTTGATAGCCATTTCTTTTATTTCCTTGTTTTTGGGTTGTGAATGAAACGTTTAGGCCTTCGTCACCTTGCCGGACTTGAGGCAGCGCGTGCAGACGCACAGGCGCTTCGTGTTGCCCTTGCCGTCCGTCGTGCGGACGGACTGCAGGTTCGGCAGGAAACGACGCTTGGTGATGCCAGTCGTGTGAAGACCGATGCCACCTTTGTACTTGGGCGAACCCTTGCGGACAACGACGTTGCCCGTCGAAGGACCCTTACCGCAAATATCGCAAACTCTGGACATTTTCAGGTTCCTTTCGTCTAATGTTGATTAGTTGCCGGGCTGCCACTCGACGTTCGCGAACGCATTATCGAACGCGGCCGAGAGCCCACCGAAGTTGCTAGCGTTGCCCGCGCTCGTGCTCGCCGACTTGGTGTTCGGCTCTTCGCCGAGCGACTCCGCCTCAAGCGCCTTGATCTCGTCATCCGTCATGTTCATCGCGCGGATGGAGAGCCCAATACGACGCTCACCGCGGTCAACCTTGACAACGCGAGCCTCGACCTCCTGGCCGACGTCAAGCGCATCCTTGACCTTCTCAACACGCTGGTCGGAGATCTGCGAGATGTGAACGAGGCCATCGACACCGTCTTCGAGTTCGACGAACGCGCCGAACGAAGCGATCTTCGAGACCTTGCCCTTGACGACCGCGCCGACGGGGTACTTCTTCGCGATCTCGTCCCACGGATCCTGCATCGCCGCCTTAAGGCTGAGCGAAATGCGCTGTTCCTTCGGGTTGACGTCGAGAACGACCGCCTCGACCTCCTGACCCTTCTGAAGGCACTCGGACGGGTGGTTGATCTTGCGCGTCCAGCTCATGTCGCTGACGTGGATCATGCCATCGATGCCCTCTTCAAGCTCGACAAACGCGCCGTACGCCGTGAAGTTGCGAACCTTGCCCTTGACCTTTGAGCCAACCGGGAAGCGCTCCTGAACCGTATCCCACGGGTTGGCCTCCGTCTGACGGATGCCGAGCGCGATCTTCTGGTTCTCAATGTCGATCGAAAGAACAACAACCTGAACCTCGTCGCCGACGGCGAGCATATCGCTCGCACGCGCAACGCGCTTGGTCCAGCTGAACTCGGAGATGTGCACGAGACCCTCGATGCCAGGCGCGATTTCAACGAACGCGCCATACGTCGTGAGGTTGACAACCTTGCCCTGCACACGCGCGCCGACGGGGAACTGCTCCTGAATGGAATCCCACGGATTGGGCTGCGTCTGCTTGAGACCGAGCGAGATGCGCTCGCGATCGCGGTCAACGGCGAGCACCATAACATCAAGCTCCTGACCGACCTTGAGCATTTCGCTCGGGTGCTTGATGCGACCCCAGCTCATATCGGTGATGTGGAGGAGGCCATCGATGCCGTCGAGGTCGACGAACGCGCCGAAGTCGGTGATGTTCTTCACGCGACCCTTGCGAACTTCGCCCTTCTGGAGGCTCGCGAGCAGCTCCGAACGCTTCTCCGCCATCGTGCCCTCAATGAGCTCGCGGCGCGAAACGATGAGGTTGCGGCGCTCGTTGGAGATCTTGATGACCTTGAAATCGAACGTCTGACCGACATAAATCTCAAGTTCCTTGACCGGCGCAACGTCAACCTGCGAGCCCGGGAGGAACGCCTCGACGTCGTCAATCTGGACGAGCAAGCCACCACGGACGGCCGACTTAATCGTGCCCGTCACGACGCAACCCTCGACATAGCGAGACTGAATCTTCTCCCAGCGGATGCGGTCGTCGGCGCGCTTCTTCGAAAGCTCAACGAGGCCCGTCTTGTCGTCTTCGAGCTTGACGAGCATCACGGTCACCTTATCGCCAACCTTCACCTCGGCATCTTCGCCGAATTCCCCGATGTCAACCGTGCCGACCGACTTGTAGCCGATGTCAACGAACACGTCGTCACCCTTAACTGCACTCACGGTGCCTTCAACGAGGCTGCCGTTCTTGAACGTGGTCTCCATGCCGCCCGAGGCGAGAATCTCCGCCATCGCAGCTGACTTTTCATGAAGAGCCGTGGGCTTTCTAATAGCCATTCTACTGTATCTTTTTTGGTTTGTTTCTGATCGCGGTTTTCTGCCGCGTCCGCCCCGTTATTGGGCACGGATTCTAAATAGTATATCAAAACCGCCCCCATTTCGCAAGGGGGTGAACGAATCTCGCGACGGGTTGAAGAGGCTTAAAGCGGCGCGTTGTAATCAACAGAAGCGGATTGTTGCCGCGCGGCCGTGTCCGTCAAGACCCTCAACCTTCGCGAAGGCCTCAATCGTCGCCTTCGTCTCGGCGAGGTCAGCCTTTGTGAAGGCGACGAAGCTGTGGCGACGGCGGAAGTCGTCTGGCGTGAGCCCATTAAACATGTTCGCCGCGCCACCCGTCGGCAACACGTGCGAGGGGCCTGCGACAAAGTCACCCGCACTCTCGGGCGTCCACGCGCCTGCGAAGACAGCACCCGCCGAACGGACGCCCTTCATCACTTTAAGCGCGTCCTTCGTCATAATCTCAAAATGCTCTGGCGCAAAACGGTTCACAACCTCAAGCCCTTCGGCCACATTCTTCGCGACAACGATCAAAATGCCGTCACGGTTGATGACGCGTTCAACAAGCGCGCGACGCGAAAGCGTCTTCGTCTGCGCGAGAACCTCCGCGCGCACCTTCTCGGCGAACGCTGCGCTCGTGCAGACACAGAGCGACTTCTCGTAGCCTGAGCCATGCTCCGCCTGCGAGAGGAGATCGGCCGCAATCCAGCGCACATCCACCGAGCCGTCTGTCAAGACCGCAATCTCGCTCGGACCTGCGACCTGATCAATCGCAACATAGCCGTAAACCTGACGCTTCGCCGCCGTCACAAACGCATTGCCAGGACCCGCAATCTTCTGCACCTTGCGGCACGTCTTCGTGCCAAACGCCATCATGCCAATGGCCTGGATGCCGCCGACGCGATAGACCTCCGTTGCACCCGCGAGCTTGAGGGCGAAGAGAAGGACGGGGTTCACCTGTCCATCCCGACCCGCTGGCGTACAGGCGACAATCTCCTTCACGCCCGCCGCCTTCGCAAGTGTGACGGTCATGACGGACGTCGAGGCGAGGGGCGCAGTGCCACCTGGCACATAGACACCCACACGATCCATCGGCGAGAAGAACTCGCCCTCTGAACCGCCACGCGGTGTCTTCATCTGCCACGGCTTGCGCAAGGAGGCCTTTGAGAACTTAAGAACCCGCGCGTGAGCGTCTTTGACGGCGCGAACGAGTTTGGGGTCAAGCCCCTTCTCGGAAACCTTCGCTAAATCAACGGTGAGCGCCTTCGCGCTCTTCGCCTTGAAGCCCTCAAACTTCGCAACGAGATCAATGACCGCCGCATCCCCGCGCGCACGAATATCGGCGAGCGCGGCGGCCGCCGCCTTCTCAGCCTCTTCGGGGAACGCGGGGCGCGCGTTGAACGTTGCGATTCTCCGATCGCCGACAGGAACAATTCGAATCATCTTACTTGCGGTTATTCGACATCATGCACTTGACCGTTGCCGTCACCGCGAGCGTGTCGCCCACGTAACCCGACACTTCGTAGGTGCCAAGGGGCAAGCGCTCGCGAATCGTCTTGACAACGGTCGTGAGCTTATCGCCCGGGCGCACGGGATGACGGAAGCGCGCCTCTTCAATCGCGGCGAAGAAGAATGCCGCCTGCGGCTTCAAAACACCGCGCGCGACGACACCCGCGCCTGCGACCTGGCTCATCGCCTCGACGAGGACAACGCCCGGCACAATCGGATAGTCAGGGAAATGCCCTCTGAAGAAAGAGTTCTTCTCGTTCGTGAACGTGTATTCGCCCAACGCGCCCGTCTCGTCGGCGGAAAAAAGCGTGTCGACGAAGAGAAAGGGATCGCGGTGCGGCAACAAGTCAATGCCCGCGCGGTTGTAAACGTTCTTGAATGTCGGAAACTCCATCTTGACCCTCCCGAAAATTAGACGTGCTTGAAGACGAGGACGCCGTTATGACCGCCGAAGCCGAGCGACGTTGAGACGGCCACGCGAATCTCACGCTTGACGCCAACGTTCGGCGTGTAGTTGAGGTCGAGCGGCGTCTCACCCTTCGAGACATCAACGTCCAAATCGGGTTCGCTGTAGTTGATCGTCGGCGGAATGAAGCCTTCGTTGATGGCGAGCGCCGTGATCGCCGCCTCCACCGCGCCCGTCGCGCCGAGAAGATGACCGTGCATCGACTTTGTGGACGAAATGTTGATCGCCTTCGCGCCCGCCTCGCCGAAGACCGCCTTGAACGCCTTCGTCTCCATCTGGTCATTGAGGTGCGTCGACGTGCCGTGTGCGTTGATGTAATCAACCGTCGACTTGTCAGCGACATCCGCATCCTTGAGAGCCAGCTCAATCGCCTTGATCGCGCCCACGCCCGATGGATCAGGGGCTGTGATGTGGTAAGCATCGCTCGTCGCGCCGTAGCCCGCTAGCTCAGCGTAGACCCGCGCGCCGCGCGCCTTCGCGTGTTCCTCGCTCTCGAGGATGAGCGCGGCCGCACCCTCGCCCATGACAAAGCCATCGCGGCTCTTCGTGAACGGACGGCACGCCGTCTCGGGCGTGTCGTTGTAGTGCGTTGAGAGCGCCTTCATCTTCATGAAGCCGCCGACCGTGAACTCATTGATGACGGCCTCGGTGCCGCCTGCGATAACGACATCGGCGCGACCCGCGCGGATCATATCAAGCGCGAAGCCAAGCGCGTCCGTCGACGAGGCGCACGCCGTCACAACAACCTGCGATGGACCCTTCGCGCCGAGCGCAATCGAAACATTGCCCGCCGCCTCGTTCGGAATCAACTCAGGAACCGCAAGGGGCGAGAGACGATCTGGACCACGGTCAAAGAGAATCTTGTAGCTCTCGCCCGTCACATCCACGCCACCAATACCGTTGCCGAAAAGAACGCCCACACGGTCCATGTCGGGCTTCTTCTCGTCGGTGTAGCCCGCATCGCGCCACGCCTCAACAGCCACGGCAACGGCGAACTGCGAGAAGCGCGCCATGTGCCGCGCCTCGCGCTTATCAACGAGCCCCGAATCAATCGCGTAGGCCTGAAAGTCCTTCACCTCGGCTGCGACCTGCGCCGTGCAACGCGACGGATCGAAGCGCGTAATGCGGCCAATGCCAGGTTTGCCCGCCTTGAGGTTCGCCCACGCCGCATCCTTACCATTGCCATTGGCGCAGAGAAGCCCAATGCCCGTAATCATCACCTTTTTCATGTCTCTTCCTCTCGTCTAAAAACTCAGATTCAATCGATTTAAAGTTCCGGCCAATTCATAATTGTGCCGCCATAAGTAAGCCCCGCGCCGAAGCCGACAATCACAATCTTCATGCCGTCCTTGAGGACGCCCGCCCGACGCGCCTGATCAAGCGAAATCGGAATCGATGCCGCCGACGTGTTCGCCGTCTCTTGCAAATTGAGCCAGAATTTTTCAAGCGGGAGTTTCATTCGGCGCGCGCACGCTTCAATGATGCGCCCATTAGCCTGATGGGCGAAGACGCGATCGAGCGACTCCGTGCTAAGCCCCTCGTGTGCGCAGAGATCCGCCGTCACGCGCGACATCGCCTTGACAGCAAATGCGAAGACGTCGTGCCCCATGAGGGAGAGCTTCGGCAACGTCGGTTGCGGCGCGGCGGGAATGCCCGTTGTCGGATCAAGCGGCAACGAAGTCATCGTGCCACCCGTGCGCTGAATAAAGTGGCGACCCGAGCCGTCCGCACCGAGAATCGTGAAGGCCTTCGAGGTTGTCGCCGCTTCGCCGATTGCCGCATCATTACCCAGAACCACCGCACCCGCGCCATCGCCAAAGAGGATGCACGAACTGCGATCCGTCCAGTCAAGGACGCGCGTCAGGCACTCCGCGCCGATGACGACCGCCTTCTTGTCGGGGTGGTAATTGATCCACCCGCGCGCCTGATCCAGCGCGTAGACGAAGCCCGCACATGCGGCCTGTAAGTCGTACGCGCCCGCATTGACGCAGCCGAGAAGACCCTGCACGAGGCAGGCCGTCGAGGGGAAGGTGTTGTAGTCGGGCGATGAGGTTGCCACGATAATGAGGCCGACCTCCTCCACGCCGACGTTCGCCGCATCAAGAGCCGCGCGCGCCGCCTTGGACGCCATCGTCGACGTTGTCTCGCCTTCGTCCGCGATGTGCCGAGAATGAATGCCCGTGTGGGAATAGATCCATTCGTCCGACGTGTCAAGCGTCGAGGCGAGGGTCTCGTTCGTCAGCACCTTGGGGGGAAGGTAACTTCCTGTTCCTAAAATTCGAATACCCATAGACTTTGTATTATAGCATAAATTCGCGCGCGAGGCGATCCGATGCTAGAGCGTAACAACCTCGTCTTGCGTGTAGACTTTGAGAGCGATATCGCCGCGCCCCTTCTCGGCGAGAGCCGCACGCATCGTCTCAAGGGCGAGCGATGGCGAGTTGCAACTATGCGAAAGATGGGCGAGGCCCAGGCGCTTGAGGCGCGGCGAGGCGTATTGGCAGACAAGCCGAGCCGACTCATCATTCGAAAGATGCCCACGCGGGCCTTCAATGCGCTCAATGAGCGCGCGCGGTCGGCCGCTCGTCCGAAGCGCAATGGGGTCGTGGTTTGATTCCAGCGTCGCGCACGTCGCCTCGGCGAGACGACGGCCGATCGAATCAAGGGGCGTGCCCACATCCGTCGCGTGAAAGTAGGTTTCGCCCTCGGCGCGAACGAGAAAACCGACAGGATCGGACGTGTCGTGCGGAATTGAGAAGGCGACAACCTCAAAGGGCCCAACCGAAAACGTCTGTTCGTTCTCAAACGTCGCGAACGACTCGTCCGCGAGCGCGCAGTCATGCGCGACAACCTCCGCCGTGAGCGCATTGGCAAAAAAGGCGCAATCGGGGCAGTGCTTCTGAAAAACTTTAAGCCCCCCCGTGTGGTCGATGTGCGCGTGCGTGAGAAGGACGCCCGCGAACGCACCCTCCTCGGGCGCGAAGCCGAGCCGCTCCGTCAACGTCGTGTAATTAAGACCGCAGTCAATGAGAAGGCGCGACCCCTCGGCCTCCACGACGAGGGCGTTACCCTTTGACCCGCTTGCAAGAGAAATGAGGCGCATAACAACTCAGCCTCGGTCAAAGGCGCGGTGCGCGATGTCGTGGCGGAAGAATGCGCCGTCAAAAGAGATTGCCTCAACGCGGCGGTAGGCGCGGTCAACCGCCTCGCGCATCGTTGACCCAAGCCCCGTCACAGAAAGAACGCGCCCACCGGCCGTGACGATGCGATCGCCCTCGCGCTTCGTGCCGCAGTGAAAGACGCGTGTTCCCGCCGCCTCGTTCGCGAGACCCGCAATCGTCTTGCCCTTTTCATACGCGCCTGGATATCCCGTTGAGGCGACGATGATTGTCGCGGCACATTCGTCTTTGACGACGATATCCTCATCGCGCAGACAACCCGTCGCCGCATGGAGGAGCGCGGTCGCAAACGAGCCGCCGAGGCGCGGCAGAACAGCCTCTGTCTCGGGGTCGCCGAAACGCGCGTTGAACTCGACAACGTTGATCTCGCTTCCAGACTTCGCAAGAGGCCCCTGCGGGTGAGACTTCGCATCGTTGACCATGAGCCCCGCGTAGAGAACGCCGCGATAGGTGATGCCGCGCTTTTTCAGTTCGCGCACGACGGGCAGGACAATCTTCTCCTTAATCTCGGGCAGGCGGTCGGTCGTGATGACGGGTGCGGGCGAGTAGGCGCCCATGCCGCCCGTGTTCGGCCCTTTGTCGCCATCAAAGACGCGCTTATGGTCCTGACTGCTCGGCAAGAGGACGGCTCGCTCGCCGTCCACGAGTGCGAGAATTGAGCATTCCTCGCCATGAAGAAATTCCTCAAGGAGCACTTCCGCGCCCGCCGCGCCGAACTTGTTCGCGACGAGCATATCATCAATCGCCGCCTCTGCCTGCGCCGTCGTCTCGGCGACAACGACGCCCTTGCCCGCGGCGAGACCATCCGCCTTGATGACGACAGGAAGCCCGAACGCGGGGAGCGCGGCCTTCGCCTTCGCGGCATCGGTGAACGTCTCGGCCTTGCCCGTCGGCACACCCGCCGCGTCCATCACCTCCTTCGCGAAGCGCTTGGAGCCCTCCATGCGCGCGCCGGCCGCAACAGGGCCAAAGCAGACAATTCCCTCCGCCGAGAGCGCATCAACGAGACCTGCGACGAGCGGTGCCTCGGGGCCGACGACGACGAGGTCTGGCTTCTCGGCCTTCGCCCAGGCAACGAGCGCGGGGATATCTTCGCCCTTGATGGCGAGGCACGTCGCGACATCGGCCATACCGGCATTTCCGGGGGCGCAGTAAATCTCATGCCCTTCGGCATCTTCACTCAAACGCCACGCGATCGCGTGCTCGCGCCCACCCGAACCGACGACAAGAATCTTCATAAATCTTTCTCCTTCACTCCTGAACCTGCGGAACGACGAGCTTCTGGCCGATCCGAAGGCGGTCGCTCGTCAGGCCATTCATCTCGCGCAACTGCGCAACGGTTGTGTTAAATGCTTTGGCAATCAAATAGAGGCTATCACCACCCTGAACCGTGTATGTGCTCGTCGGCCCCGTGATGACGCGCGTCTTCGGCTTTGACGCGCTCGCCGTGGACGTTGCCTTCGGCTGCATCTTCGCCATACGCTTGGAAAGATCGCGCACAATCTCCTCGCGCTGATTCTGCATCTCGCGCTTCAGTTCCTCCACAGCGGCCTTCAACGAATCAATCTCGGCGCGAAGTCTTTCGTCGCCGCCCGTCTTGCCCTCAAGACGCGAGAGGCGCGACGAGAGCGAGTCAAAATTGCTCTGAAGCGTATCGACCTGACCTGAGAGACGTTGAACCTCGCCATACGCCTGTTGCTGCATAAAGTCCTCGCGCGCCGCGCCGGCGACGAGGGGAAGAAGAGCAAGAAGAAAGACGAATGCCTTCATAGAAAAAAGAACCTCCTTTTAGAGAAAATAGAACAAGAGCCAAAAAGCCGCGAGAACGGCCGAGACGGCGAGAAAACGACGGTGCTTGTGCAAAGCCTCCTCCTGCTCAACCGTCCGACCGAATGTGCGCATCCCCCCGCCCGACAAATAGTGGATGAGTTTACCGTAGACCGACTTGTGCTCGCCGAGAATCCACGGCGTCTTTGAGCGCGTGTAGCCGTGCGCGTCCGTCATGAACTCGGTATGCACGCGGCCCATCAGTCAAGCTTGGGCAGGATGATGCGCTGCCCCTTCTTCAGGCGTCCGTCGGTTGAGATCGTCGCGCGGTTCGCTTCGCGAATGCGGTTCCAAAGCGAGGCACGACCGTAGAAACGGATTGCGATTTTATATAGCGTGTCGCCTTCCTGCACGACGTACGTTTCAGGGCGCGTCTCCTTCGGTGGAGTCTCGTTCTTCTTCTCGGCGCGGCGCGCCTCTTCGCGGCGTGCCTTGGCATCACGCGGTTGGTCAAGAACGGGCGGCGGAATCGCGCGATCGTCCTCAACAAGCGCCTTCGCCTCGGCGGCCTCATCGTGCACCGATTCCGATGTGCGCGCGTCATCATCCAACATCTCGCGCACCGAGCGAAGATCATCACCCGAGCCGCCGGCCGTCGCGCGTTCATCATCCGTCACATCGCTCATGTACTTCTTGAGCCGCGCGTTCTCCTTCGTCAACGTGACGCACGCCTGCTCTTTGGCTTCCAAAGCCTTTTGGAGGCGAGCGACTTCAGCCTCGGACTTCGCCAGCGCGGCGGCGCGCTCCTCGGCGAGACGCGCTGTGCGCACAGCCTCCTCCGTCGCGTATTTCTTCGCGAGCGCGGCGGCGACCTCACGCTCGCACGCGGCCAGACGCATCTGCGCAAGGGGGGCCTTCTCGCTCTCGGGGCTCTGCAAAAGATACTCGCGATAGGCACAGTAGGCACCGAGATAGTCGTGCACCGAATCCTGCAAAAGGCACGCGAGTTGAAAGCGCGCCGATGTGTTCGCGGGGTTGAGCGCGCATGTTTTCTCAAAGCCCGCGAGCGCCTCCTTAAGCCGCCCCGCCTGATAGTCGCTCATCGCGGTGCGATACGTTTTCTCAGCGCGTTCCTTTGAAAGCGCGCCGCGCCCGTCACAACCGACGAGCGGCAAAAGAAGAAGCCCAAGGAGAAAGAGGGAAGCACTATTTTTCGTCATCGGATTCATCTTCTTCCTCCTCTTCGTCATTCTCGTCTTCTTCGTCAAACTCGTCGGGCGTGTCATCAATGAAGATGTCGTCTTCTTGAGATTGAGAGACAATCTCGGTGACGGGCTGAGCCTCGACGCGCGTGCCTTCAGTCGTCTCATCGCCCGTTGCCGTCTCGTCTGACCCCGTCTCGCCCGCGCCGTCGGTCTCCTCCGCAGGCAACGTCTCTTCTTTCTTCTCCTCAACGGGCTTCTTGTAACTCGCCGCCTTCGCCTTCGGGTTCGAGCGCTGAAGCGTCGGATCCAATTCGTTCAACTGCTGCAGCGAGGCGAGGCCAAAGTGCTCAAGGAAGAATGGCGTCGTACCATACAGGAAGGGGTGACCGGGAAGCTCCGACTTGCCGACGAGACGAATCAACTGCAACTCCATCAGCGTCTTCACATTGCCCGAAACGTCCACGCCGCGAATCGCCTCAATCTCCGACTTCGTGAGCGGCTGACGGTACGCAACAATCGCCAGCGTCTCAAGCGAGGCGCGGCTCAAGCGGCTCGGGCGGTCAAGCTTCAACAGCGCGCGCACATAGCGGCCGCAACTCGGCGCGGTCTGCAGACGGTACGCGCCCGCCGCGCAGACGAGGCGGACGCCCGCGCCCGCGACCTCCAACGCTTTCTCAAGCCCGCGCAGCGCCTCGTCAATTTCCTTTGACGTGCACGTTCGATAGACATCCACAATCTCTTTGTTCTCGCCCTCCTCGGCATCGACCGCACGCACAGCCTCGCGAATCTCGCCCGCCGTGAGCGGTGTCTCACTCGCGAAAAGCAAAGCACCGACAATCTCCTGCAGGGACTGCGGCAAAGGAATCTTCACGTCATCACTCATAGTCATCCGGCCTTTCTAGCGGCTTGTCATCAGGCGCTTCTTTCGAGGCGACGATCGTTATCTCGTGGAAGGCCGCATTCTGATAGACGATCACGCGATGCTGCCTGAGGAGCTCCAAAAGCGCGAGGAACGTCACAATGATTTCGCCCTTCGGAGCGCGTTCCGCGTCGAAGAGCGTCACAAACGAAACTTGCCCCTCGCGGCGCGTCCGCTCCAAAACATAGTCCATCTTCTCGGGAACAGAGAAGCGAATGCCCTTCAACTCTTCTTGCGGAACTTCGCTCGCGCGCGCGAGAACATCGCGGAAGGCCGTCAAGAGGTCGTAGATATCAAGCGCGGCAATCGCCTGACGCGCGTCGGCCTCTGTCTTCTCAAACTTGGGGCGCGCGCCGCCAAAACCAAATTCATTCGCGCGCACGGCCTCCATCGTTTCAAGGCGAAGAGCCGCATCCTTGAACTTCTTATACTCAATCAATTGGCGCACGAGATCGAGGCGCGGATCAACCCACTCATCACCCTCGCCCTCCTCGGCCACGCGGCGCGTGACAGGCAAAAGCATGCGCGACTTGATCACCATGAGCGTCGCGGCCATCACGATGAACTCGCCCGCGATGTCGAGATTGAGACGCCGCGCATCCTCGATGAAGGCCATGTATTCCTTCGTGATGCGCTCAATCGGAATGTCGTAGATATCGAGCTCCTCGCGGCGGATGAGGTAGAGCAAGAGATCCAAGGGGCCCTCGAACACGTCGAGCGTCACCTTGTAGTCATCTGCAAAGAGCTGCTCCTGTGCCATCGCCGTTTAGAAGAACTTGACCCCGACCCCGCCCTCTGGACGCGGACCCGACAGCACGGCATCAAGCACCTCGACCTGCTCGCGGTTGATCCAAAAGCGAATCTTGCGCCCCGTCACCGTGCGCGCGCCGTCTTGCGTCTCATCGACAACGCGCGCAGGCTCAGCCTCGCTACCGTGCAGAACAACAAGCCCCGCGTCGCGGTGGTAGGTGACCTTCTCGCCATAAGCGCGCTTCGTCCCGTTCGTAAGCGCCACGTGACCCATCGCCGCAATGCGGTTCAAGGCGTTTGACGCCACATTCATGAACACGAACGCGCGCGCGGCGTGTAATTGATAGTCGGTGTCATCGACGTGGACATGACCCTTAAAGACCGCGAGCCCTTCCTTGCGGTCGTAATAGGTCGAGTCGGCCGTGATGAGGACACTCGCCGAGGCCTCGGTCGCAACGTTTGTCGCCGAGACCGTCTCGCCCGCGACGGCTGGGTTTGTCGCGAGGATTGACGCCAAGAGAATCGCCGAAGAAATCATGCGTACTTGCGGACAATCGCCTCGTAGTCGGCCTTCTGCGCCTCCATCGACTCGACCATCTTCATTTGCGTATGGCACCGAACGAGGTTATGCTCGGGGTACGCCGTGTGGAAGTAGGTGTCGCCCGCGAGGTAATCCGTCAAGAAGCGAATGCCAATCGTGAGCGTGATGAGGCGACCCGAAAACGCGAGGTTCGCCTTCTCGGCCTCCGTGAGAAACTTCGCCTTCTCAAGATAGCCCTTGACGAGCGCCTCGAAGTATTCCTTCTTTGAGTAGACCTTTGAGAGATCCTTCTCATCTTCAGCCGCGGCGGCCGAGGACGTGCGCACCATGTCACCAAAGTCGTAGAGCGCGGAGCCCGGCATCGTCGTGTCAAGGTCAATGACGACGTTTGAGCCGTCAGCACCCAGCATCACATTGTTGATCTTCGTGTCGTTGTGCGTGATGCGCTCGGGAATTTCGCCTTTGGCCATCATCGTCACAATCTTCGCGCACTCCTCGCGCCGCGCGTCGATGAACGCGAGTTCCTTCGCAACCGAGGCGCGACGCCCCTTCACATCGGCAGCGGCGGCCTCGTCCAAAAGGCGCAGGCGGTCAACCGTGTCATGGAACTTCGGAATCACAGGCAGAAGCTTCGGCTCGGGCAGGTCGGCGAGCGCATTCTGGAACGCAGCAAAGGCCGACGCGGCGAGATACGCCTCTTGGGGGTCGGAGATCACGTCCACCGACGTATAGCCCTCGAGGAAGCGATAGATGCGCCACGGATTTTCGTAGGCGACAACCTCAAGCGTCTTGACACCCTTCGACTGCAGGTGACCTGTCACGCGCAGGATGTTTGACTTCAAGATCTCTTTATCAAACGCATCCGTGACGCGCTGAAGAATATAGCGTGTGCCGCTCGAAGTCTCAACCTTGAATGTGTCGTTGATGTGACCCGAGCCATAGCGGCTAACGTCCGTCACATTCTTGATGCCCATTGAGGCGAGGGTTGAAAGGAGTTCTTCCTGCGGATACGTGCGATTAGACATGATTCTTCTCCATTAAAAACAACGCATATATGCCATTATACCAAAACCGCGCCTGTTTTGCCGTGCGAAAATGGGTCATTTCACGGGCTGCGAGTCTTCCTCCTCGCGTAGGGCCGAGAGGATGGCCTCGGGGGTAATTGGCTTACCCTTCGCCCGCAAGACGACAAGGCGCGAGATGAGCGCGGCCTCAAACTCGGAGAGAACGACGCCGTCCTTGCGATCTTGCAGGATGCGCAAGAGGTCATTCGCCGTCATCTTCTCGCGCGTCTCGCGACGTGGCACAAAGATGTCGGTGAGGAACAACGCGATGGCCGTGAGCGGCGAGAGGATTTTCGCCATCACCTCATAAGGCCCAATCAGCGCGAGGATGCGCCGGAGCGGGCGCGCCGCGCAAAGGAGCTTCGGCATAAATTCAGACGTGTAGAGCACCGTGAACGCCGCGAGAAAACTGCAAACGCTCGCGGCCGTCGCGTGGTCGGAGAGAAGGCGCGAAATAAGCGCGGCCGTCGCCGTTGAGTAGGTGACATTTGCGATGTTGTTGCCGATGAGAATCGTCGTTGTCGCGCGCCCGAGGTCTTGCAGAGCCTTCTGCACCTTCTTCGCACGACGCCCGCCCTCGTGCGCGAGGTGCAGGATGCGCGCACGGCTCACGGAGAGAAGCCCCGTCTCCGTGCCCGAGCAGAACGCAGACCAGACGAGCGCCAGAAGCGCAACCAAGGCAAGGAGAAGCGTCATCGTCATTCGTCATCCTCCTCTGTGCGCTCAATCGCCTCATCCGTCTCCGCGAGAATCGCCGCATCGTCCTCAACAGCCTCGCGCGCCAGCACCTCGAGGCGGACGAGCGTGACGCGGCGATGGCGGCGCTTGAGGACCGTTGCGCGGCAGCCATCCGCCTCAATCTCTTGCCCGATGTGCGGGATGCGCTCGGCGTGAAACTGCACCCACCCAGAGAGACGATCGGCATCCTCGGCCTCCAACTCAACATCGAGCGCACGATTGATCTCATCAAGCGACGCGCGCGCGTCAATCTCCCAGACATTCGGCCCCTTCTTCACAATCTGCGGCTCCTCACGCGCGGAGGCCCCAAAGACGCCCGGTCCGACAATCAACTCCAAAATGTCGTTTGGTGTGATGATGCCCGCCGTGCCGCCGTATTCGTCAAGAACGACGGCCATCGGTTTGCGGCTCTTCGCGAAGGTGACGAGCAAATCATCGAGCGTGACGGTCTCGGGCACGAAGAGCGCGTCCTCAATGACGCCCGTGTCGCGCACCATCACGCCCTCAATGGCATCTGGCGTCTCGCGGTAGACGGGAATAAAATGGTGTTTCGCCTTCGCACGGAAAAGCGTGCGCTCGGCCTCACCCCGCGCGAGATTGAAGCCCTCCATATCCACGCGCGGCGTCATCTCGTCATTCGCCGAAAGTTCGGAGAGGCGCAAGACACCCTCAACCATCTCGGCATCGCGCGCCGAGACATCGCCATGCTCGGCGGCCGACTCTAGAACGGAGACGAGTTCCTCATCCGAGAGCGCACGGCGTTCGCGATCAAGCGCGGGTGCGAAGGCGCGGGAGGTGAAGCGCAAAACGACGTTGAACGGTGCGAGAACGGCGCGCCAAAACTGGAGCAAGACGGCGTAGGACGGCGCGAGGGGTTCGGCGAGTTTGAGCGCGACGCGCTTCGGGGTGATTTCGCCAAAGACGAGCAGGAGAAGCGTCATCGCAGGGACGGCGAGCCACGTTTGGCGTGGCATCCAAGCCGCAAAGAGGTGGTAGCCAATCGTCGCAATCGCGAAATTGACGAACGTGTTGCCGACGAGGAGGGTTGAGAAGAGAATCGCCTTATCCTCAAGCGCACCCGAGATGAGGCGATCGGCGCGCGGGCTCTTCGCCTTGATGCGCGCGCGCTGGGCACCCGTCAACGAAAATAAGACGGTTTCGGCGCTCGAAAAGAACGCCGATAACGCGAGGAGAATGACGAGTAGAACAATCAACGTCTTCCTGATTTGGAGGTGGGAAGCGGAGTTGAACCGCTGTAAGCGGATTTGCAGTCCGCTACCTAACCGCTCGGCCATCCCACCAAACAAGTTGACTCACATTTTACCAAAACCGCCCCCTCCGCGTCAAGCGCGAAGTTCGCAAAATTGGTGCCAAGAGCCTTTTAAGTGAGGGCACACCCCACTTAAAAGATTGGAAGCTTGATCAAGATCTCGCGGAAGGACCAATCGCTACCGAGGGCCTCGTTGACGATGCTCCCAGGGGCGAAGGCTGACACGGCGCCGATGAAGACAAGCGTCCCCACAAGCGCATATTCAAGATACACACTTCCGCGATCGGAGAGAATCCGACCGCGGATGCGTTTGAGACGACGTCTCATTTTCGACGTCGGCAAAGTCAATTACTTCGACTCGCTGCCGCCGTCAATCGCCTCGACGTTCGGCGTGATGTTCGCGCTCTTGACGGCCTGATCAACCTTCTGCGTCTGCTTGCCCGTGTCCGAGAAGAGGGCTTTCAGCTGATCGCCGAAGAAGAGCGCCGCGACGGCGACGACAACGGCCACGAGACCTGCGAGCATCGCATATTCAATAAACGTGGCACCCTTGTGAGCCTTTTCAATGAGTTTCTTCATAATGTTATTCCTTTATGTCTGATTTTGTAATGCCAAAGTGTTTCGTCTTCTCAACTTTTCTTCGCGGGCGTGACCTCGGCGGTCTTATCGCCAAGTGACTTGAAGAGCCCCAGAATCTTCTCGCCGTAATACTTAAGCCCCACAGCGCCGACAATACCGACGAGCGCTGCCAAAAGGGCATATTCAAGATAGGTGACTCCGCGTCTTGCTTTCATCTTGATTATTTATTATACCAAAAAACCGCGAATGCGACACACGATCTAATTGCCGTGCCCCTCATACTTAGGGGGCGCGGAGTCGCTCGGCGAGTGTTGTTCGGCGTTCGCGCACGGTGTTCGTCTCAATGGCGCGATTGACGGCGTAAGGAACGCCCATCAAAAGGACAAGTTTCTTGCCGCGCGTCAAGGCCGTATAGAGAAGATTACGCTCAAGCATGACATAGTGCTGCGTGTGAAGAAGAATGATGACGGCCGGATATTCGCTACCCTGCGATTTATGAATCGTCATCGCATAGGCGAGAACGAGCTCGTCCAAATCGCCCGCATCGTAGGCAACGGGGCGGCCATCGTAATCCACGACAAGTTGGCGCGCGGTGGCATCCACCGCCTTCACGAAGCCCACATCGCCATTAAAGACATCCTTGTCGTAGTTGTTCCTCAGTTGCATGACGCGGTCGCCGACGCGAAAGACGGTGCCGCCGCGCACAAGTGAGTCGCCCGTTGGATTAAGGGCTTGCTGAAGCGCCGTATTGAGGTTGTCCGTTCCGAGCACATTGCGACGCATCGGAGAGAGCACTTGCACATCACGGAGCGGATCGAGACCAAACTTGCGCGGAATGCGTGTGGTCATAAACTCAATCGTGCGCGTGAGGCACATGGCGGGGTCTTCACAGCGAACAAAATAAAAGTCGCTCTCGCCCGCACGAACCTCCAAGGGCTCACCGCAATTGACGTGATGCGCGTTTTTGACAATAAGCCCCGAAGCATCCTGTCGAAAGATGAAATCAAGTTTTGTCGCAGGAATGACACCCGAACGAATAAAGTCACCCAAGACAGACCCAGGTCCCACCGAGGGAAGTTGATCGGTGTCGCCCACCCACACAACAACCGCCTCGTCGGGGATCGCCTTAAAAAGTTCACACGCGAGGCGAATATCAATCATGGATGTCTCATCAAAAACGAAGACATCGCCCGCGAGGCGGTTCTCGGCATTAAACGTAAAGCGATTTGTCGCGGGGTTCCACTTGAGAAGACGATGAATGGTCTGCGCCTCTTTTCCGACCGACTCGGCCATGCGCTTGGCGGCGCGCCCCGTTGGCGCGGCTAAAACAATGTTCGCCTTTGTCTCGGCGCCGTAGATTTCAACGAGCGCACGGATAATCGTTGTCTTGCCGACACCTGGCCCACCCGTGATGACAGAAAACTTTGACGTGAGCGAATGGACAAGCGCCTCGCGTTGACGCACGGCCAGGGCGAACGATTGACGCGCTTCCCATGAGGCGATGGCCGCATCGGCATCACGGACGCGAAACGCACAGGGCGAAGAAAGAATCGTCTTCGCGCGCACGGCGACATCGCGCTCGGCAAAATAAAGAGACTTAAGAAAAAGGCGACGCGGATCCTCAGGCCGTGCCGCTGGCTCGGCAATGAGGCGACCCTCATCAATTTCTTTTTTAAGCGCCTCGCCCAAAATCTCCGTTGAGATGCCCGTCAATTCATTCGCGTGAAGCAGTAACTCATTTTCTTGCGTCCAACAATGCCCCGCCTCTTCCGACTCGGTCTCCAAGGTATGCGCAAGGGCGGCGCGCGCGCGCAAGGGGGAGTCTTGCGGAATGCCAACAGAAAGCGCAATTCGATCGGCTGTCGCAAAACCAATACCCCAGATATCGCGACACAGCCGATAAGGGTCGGCCTTCACAATCGCAATGGCATCAGGTCCATAGCGCTTCACAATCTTCGTCATCTTCGCAACCGAAATGCCATACGTCTGACCGAAGATGAGATTTTCGCGCATCGTCTCGTTCTGCGCCCAGCCCGCACGAATTTGCGCAATCTTGGACGGCCCCAACTTTGGCACCTCCCGAAGACGCCCCAGTTGATGTTGAAGGACATGCATCGTCTCTTCGCCAAATGTCTCAACGATGCGTTTCGCCAGAACAGGACCAATCCCCTTGATGAGACCCGAGGCGAGATACTTTTCAATTCCCTTCAACGAACGCGGCGCGACGCACGTGAGCGTCTCGGCCTTAAACTGGCGACCGTGCACCTTGTCCGTCACCCAGACACCCTCGGCGCGCACATCTTCGCCTTCCCAGACGGCCTGCGTCTTGCCGACAATCGTGATTGTCGGGCTTTTCGCGAGCTCAAATTCGCTGGGCACCTCAACATGGAGGACGGTGTAGCCGTTCTCGGTGTTGTGGAAGACAACCGATGTAATCGTGCCTTCAACCTTCTCGCGCGCGGCCTCGGGCATTAGTTCTTCACCGAAAAGCCATGTTCCTTCATCCACGCGCGGCGCGCGGCCTCGTCGCCCGTCCCGGGCCACGGGAAGGTCTTCGCATCAATCTTCTCTTTTAGAAGATTCGTCTTCTGCGGCGCATCGCGTCGAACATCATAAATCTCAAGCGGCTTTGAGCCAATGGAGAGGACCGTGTAGTCGCCGATGCGCACCATCTTCTGTGGCGCATTGTATTGGTACTCGGTTGAAATATCCGAGGCTGCCTTCTTCGGCGAAGCTTTCTTGCGCCAGCGTGAGAGAAGCGAAACACCTGGGCGATTCTGAGGCGCGGGAACGCCCGCCATCTCGGCGAGCGTTGGCATCCAATCTGTTGACTGCGAGGGCTTTGTATCAACCTTTCGCCCAAAGCCACCCTTGCGCCACACGAATGTCGGAACCCGCATGCCTCCTTCGAGGACATCGCGCTTCATGCCACGGAAAGGCCCTGCCGATTGGAAGAAGGCCGGATCAGATCCATATTCTTTCGCAGGTCCATTATCACTCGTAAAAATGATGATTGTATTTTTAAGAACGCCGAGACTCTTCAAGTGCTGCATGAGGCTCTCGATTTGCTCGTCCAGAATCGTCACGCACGTCGCGTAGCGCGCAAATGTCTCGGGATACTTGCGATATTGTTCATATGGCTCGCCCGGAATCTGGAACGGCCCATGCACCGTCGTGTAGGCGAGGTAGAGGAAGAATGGCTCACCCTTGTGATCCTTCACACAATCCGTGATGTATTCCTTCGCCTTGTCGGTGAAGAGCGTCGTTGAATACTTGCCTTCCGCTGACTTCGTCGCGTTCGTGCGATCCTCGTCGATGCCCATCCACACGCCGTTCCGATACGTGTCGGTATGGAAATAGGTGTGACCGGCGAGATGATCCAAAAATCCGTAGAAGTGATCAAAGCCCTTGTCACACGGATGCGCCGTGCGCGGTGCCTTTGACTGCCCGCCACCCGCGACGCCCCATTTGCCCACGGCGTACGTATGATAGCCCGCGCCTTTCATCACCGTTGCGAGCGTCTCCGTCTCGGTAATCGGCGCGTCAAACATATTGTTCTTAACAGAGCACTCGCCTTGACGCATGCCCGTTAAGATAGATGCACGCGACGGCGCGCAAACGGGCGCGGCGCAGTAGTGGTCCGAAAGAATGACGCCCTCGGAGGCGAGGCGATCCAAGGTGGGCGTCTCAATGTGCGCCTCACCCGCCTTGCGTTTCTGGTTGAGCGAAAAGCCAACATCGCCATAACCGAGGTCGTCGGTCAGGATGAAGATGACATTCGGCTTTGCCTCGGCGAGCGGGGCGGCGAGCAGAATGATCGCGACGAGCGCGGCGCAGGCAAGCGAAGACCTCTTCATCCCAACGTTTCCTTTTCTCTTTTACTCCCTCTCTTCGGCGCGCGGAACACCCGCCCCGAGCGCACGATAAAGCGCAATCAGGTCGAGCGTAATCTGGCCGCGCGAGATGACGTAAGACTCTTCCAGCGAGAGGCGCGAGCGCTGCGCATCCAGGACGTTATTGAAGTCCTTCAGACCGTTCTTGTAGAGGTCCTTCGAGATCGCAACCGCGTCCGTCGCGGCCTTGACCGCCATCTCAAGCGATTTATTGCGGTGATACTCCTGCGTATAGGCCGTGTAGGCATTGCGCACGTCTGAATAGGCCGTCTCAATCGCAAGCTCGTAGTTAAGCGCGGCCTGCTGGGCCTTCGCCTCGGTCGCCTTCACGTTCGCGTAGATTGCGCCACCCTGAAAGATCGGCCAACTCACGGCGGGCCCCAAAAGCGCAAAGAACGAATCCTTGCTGAAGAGGCGCGAGCCGTTTGTGTTCTGCCAACCGACCTGACCTGTGATGTAAAGTTTCGGGAACCACTGCGCCTTCGCAACACCAATGGACGCAACCGTCGCGGCGAGTTCACGCTCGGCGACAATGACATCCGGGCGCGCGCGAATGAGGTCAAGCGGCAACGCGCTCACCTTCTGCGGCTCGAGGAGCCAATCGCGCGGCTCGGCGAGCGGACGAAGCATCTCGTCAAGTTCGCCCGGTATCCGCCCCGCGAGGATGGCGAGGTCGTTCTTGAGGCGCTCCTCCTCGGCCAAAAGCGGTGGCAAACTGGCGCGCGTCTGCTCCACAATATAGGCGCACTGATTGACGGCAAGCTCGTCGCCAATGCCCGAGTCAAGGCGCGACTTCAAGATGTCGTACGTCTCGGTCTGGAGAACGAGGTTTGTGCGCGCGACATCAAGCCGCGCCTGCGTCGTGCGCAGATTGATGTACTGCGTACCAATCTGCGTCGTGAGCGACACCCAGGCGTCTGCGACCGTCCAACCAGCGGCCTCCGCCTTCGCAAGCGCAGCCTCGCACTGGCGGCGATTGCCACCGAAGATGTCAATTTCCCAATTGCCGTCCAGCGCGAGCGACTGCGCCTGATAGCGCGTCGCAAAGCCCGACGTTGAAGCGTCCTGTTCATAGCGCGCCTTCTTCCACGCCGCACCGATATCGAAGGCTGGCAAGAACGCCGCCGCCGAGCCGAGCAACTCATACTCGGACTGCGAGAGACGCCACACCGCCATCTGGAACGAGAGGTTATTCGTGCGCGCGCTCTCCACGAGGTCAACGAGGATGGGGTCATTAAAGCGCGTCCACCACTTCGTTAGTTCGTTCGTCGTAATCTCCGTGCGCGTATCCTGCGCCGAGGCCTCATAAAGGCCGTTTGAGGCGAGGGAGTCGGTCGGCAGCCCCGCATCAAGGAGCGCGTAGTCGGGGTGCTCAAATGTCGGCGCCTCGTAGCTCGGTCCAACCGATGGGAGGTGCAAGCACCCCGCCGCGAGCGCGAGTGCCGCGCCACTCATCATAATCCGCTTCATACCAAGCCTCCCTTCTTCAGTTCATTGTTCTCACGTTCATCCTTCAGCCTCTGCCGCCGCGTGGCCGTCGCGCCCAAATAGGCGAAGAGGCGCTTCACGCGCTCACGCCACGTTTGGAAGAGCGCGTAGAGGCCCGGGACAAGCAAGATGCCGAACGCCACCGAGAAGAACATGCCCCAGAACTCCGTCGTGCCGAGGTGGCGGCGGCTCGCCGCGCCCGCGCCCGATGCGATCATCATGGGGAGTGTGCCCAAGAGTGTCGTCAAGGCCGTCATCAAGAGGGCGCGCAAACGTTCGCCCGCCGCCGCGCCGGCCGCGTCAACAATTGAGTAGTCCTCAAGTTCATGTTTATCCTTCGCAAACTCGACAATCAGAATCGCGTTCTTTGAGGCAAGACCAATCAGCAAGACGAGGCCGAGCTGCGCGTAGATGGAGAGCGAATACGCCTGACCCTCCGCGATGATGCCCCACCACTTGAGTCCCGTCAGCGCGCCAAAGACGGCGACGAAGATCGAAAGCATGACGGGGAGCGGAATCGTCCACGACTCGTACTGCGCGACGAGGAAGAGATAGCCGAAGAGAATCGAGAGCGCGAGGAGCGGCGCGGCCGAACCTTCGTTGCGCACCTCCTGGAACGTGATGCCCGACCACTCAAAGCCATAGTCTTCGGGGAGGACGTCCTGGAGCGTCGTCTTGATGTCGTCCATGATCGCGCCCGTCGCAACGCCCGGCTTGGGCATCACTGTAATTGACGAGGCGACGAACATGTTGTAGCGCGAGAGCGTGCGCGGACCGAGCTCACGCTCGATCGTGCCGAGCGAACCGACTGGCACCATCTCGCCCTTGTCCGAGCGGACATAGAGTCGACCAACCGCCTCCGGCGTGTCGCGGTCGTCCCAGTCGGCGCGCACCGTCACGCGGTTCACCTGTGTGCCAAGGTTGACATCGTTCACGTAGCGCGAGCCGAGGTAGTTCTGCAACGTCGAGTAGATGGTTGAAACCGAGACGCCGAACATCTCCGCCTTGTCGCGGTCTAAGTTGAACCTCAGATGCGGTGTCTCCGCCGTGTAGCCCGAGAAGGCAACCATGACGCCCGGAATCTTGTTGAGGTGACCGAGCACCATCTTCGTCATCTTGTCAAGGCGAACGGGGTCCGTGTCGCCCTTTGACTGAAGACGAAGGTCGATGCCCGAGTTATTACCGAGACCTGGGATCGCCGGCGGCACGAAGCTCGTCACCTTCGCCTCGGGGATCTTCGCCAAGGTCGCGTTGACCTTGTCAATCAACCGAAGCACGTGCTGCTCGGGCAAGGGGCGATCTTCCCACGGCTTCATCTCAAGAATCATCATCGTCAGGTTCTCGCCGCGGCCGGAGACCATCGAGAAGCCCGTGACCGTCAGCGCCGTTGAGAGCTCAGGAATCTCCTTCTGCAGGAGCTTCGTCGCGCGGTAGGCGACGTCCGTCGAGCGCTGCCGCGTCGAGCCTTCCGGCAGTTCGAGCGAGACGAACACCGCGCGCTGGTCTTCGTCCGGCAGGAACGACGTCTTCGTTGAGAGGAACATATTGACGGTCAGGAGAATCGTCAAAATCAGGATGAGCAACGTCAGAAAGATGCGGCTCGCAAGCCACTTCGCACACTTGACGAAGAAGCCCTTGAAGTGCTCAAGCGCCCAGTTGAACCACGCAAATGGGCCACGCTTAAACGGCCGCGCCTCGCGCAGAAGGAGCGAGCAGAGCGCCGGCGCGAGCGTGAGCGCGCACACCGTCGAGAAGCACACCGCCGCCGACAGTGTCACAGAGAACTGCTGGTAGATGCGACCCGTGATGCCGCTCATGAAACCGATCGGCAGGAACACGCCCAAGAGGACGAGCGTCGTTGCGATAACGGCCGACGTCACGTCCTTCATCGCCTGAATCGTCGCCTCCTTCGCGTTGAGACCGCGTGTCTCAATGAGGAACTGGACGCGCTCCACGACGACGATACAGTCATCGACGACGACGCCAATCGAGAGGACGAGACCGAATAGGGTCAACGTGTTGATTGAATAGCCGAACAAGGCCATCAGGATGAACGTTGAGCAGATTGACACGGGGATCGTCAGGCACGGAATCAACGTCGCGCGCCAGTCTTGCAGGAAGAGGTAGCACACGAGCACGACAAGCACAAACGTGATGACGAGCGTCTCAACAATCTCCGAAATCGTGCGGCGCACATAGTCCGTCGCATCATAGCCGACAAACCACTCCAAATCTTCGGGGAAGTCCTTCTCAAGACTCTTGAACGCCTCGATGACGGCATCCATAGACGCGATTGCGTTCGCACCCGGCTTCTGCTGAAGACCGAGCGAAATCGCGTTCTCGCCATTGTACATCGAGCTAAACATATAACTCTGTTCGCCAATCTCCGTGCGTGCGATATCCTTCAGGCGCACCACGCCGCCATTCTCATCACGGCGAACGATAATGTTGTCAAACTCCTCCGGCGTCATAAGGCGCCCCTTCGCCGTGAGCGTGTAAGAGTAGGCACCGTGCGCACCCGTCGGCGATGAGCCCACAACACCGATCGACGCCTGAATGTTCTGCGATGAAATGGCGTTAATGACCTCTTCCGAGTTCATGCCCTGCGCGGCCATACGCTCGGCGTTAAGCCACACGCGCATCGCGAGTTTGGGGCCGTAGACGGTCGCCTCGCCGACGCCCGCCACACGCAAGAGCACGGGCTGGATATTCGCGTAGGCATAGTTGGAAATCTCAAGGCGCGACATCTTGCCCGAGGGCGAGCGCAACACGAAGAAGCCGAGGAAGTCCGTCGACTGGGCGCGGACGCGGCTACCGAGTTGGCGCGCCTCGGTCGGAAGTTTCGCCTCGGCCTGCGAGACGCGGTTCTGCACCTTGACAAGGTCCATGTCGCGGTCTGACTCAACCTCGAACGAGATGCTCAACTGGTACTGACCATCGTCCGAGCACTCCGCGTTCATGTAGATCATGTCGTCGACGCCATTGATCTCATCCTCAAGCGGTGTCGCGATCGTGTTCAAGATTTCGCGCGCGTTCGCGCCCGGGTAGTTGTACGTCACCGTGATTGTCGGCGGCGTCAACTGCGGATATTGCGAGACTGGCAGTTCGTAGATTGCCATCACGCCAGCCATCGTGAGAACGAGCGAGATCACCATCGCGAAGCGCGGACGCTCCACGAAGACGCGCGAGAACGTCTTGATCTTGTCAATGCTCGCACGGATTCCGAGTTTCATCTTCTCTTCACCTTTCCAGAATCACTGACTTAAAACCGCGCCCTTAGTCGAGGCTCTTGCCCTTCCAGCCAGGCGTGTTCTCCTCGTTGGGCGTCGCCTCAACGATCGTAACCTTCGCGCCGTCGCGAAGCTTACGCGTTCCTGACGTAACGACCTTCTGCCCCACCTTGAGGCCCTTCGTCACCGGCACGAAACCATCATGCATCGCAAGCGTCTCAACCTCGGTCACCTTAACCGTACCATCGTCCTGCGCCACGTAGACACCGACCTTACCACCATCAAGGTCAATAATCGCCGTCTGTGGCACGCTCGGGTACTTCGGCGGGTTCTTCAGATCCGCAAAGAGCGTCAGATAGGTTCCCGGAACGAGGAACTTGTCAGGGTTCTCAAACTTGAGGCGCATCGTAATGGAGGCCGTCGTCTTTGACATCTCGTTGTCATCAAAGTCCCAAACGCCCTGGTGGTCATACTCCGTGCCGTCAGGGAGCATCAGACGCAAGCGGTTCTCCTCTTGCCGCCCCGCGCGATACGCCTTGCGCCAAGCGAGGAACGAGCGGTCGGTCATCGGGAAGCTCACGCGGATCGGATCGGTCTGAACGATGTGCGCGAGTGCGCCCTTGGACGGCGCGACATAGTCACCGACGTGGGCGGACGTCTTACCAATCTGACCCGAAATCGGGGCAATGATTTTCGCCTTCTTGCAGTTGTATTCCGCGACGACGAGGTTCGCCTTCGCCTGCATAACGGCGGCGTCAGCCTTGTCGGCGGCCGCCTCGGCGTTGTCGCGCTCAAGCTGCGTGATGCCACGCGCGTCCGCCTTCAACATACGATCGGCATAGCGACGAGCACGGCGAGCCTCCGTCTCGGCCGCATTGAGATCCGCCTTGGCCTGCCCCACGACGGCCACATATTTCTCATCATCCATGACGTAAAGAACCTGGCCCTCCTTGACGATATCGCCTTCCTTGAACTTAATCTCCTTGATATAGCCATCAACCTGTGGCAGGAGGTCCACTTCGGCCATCGCCTCGGCGTGCGCGATAAAGCGCTCGGGAAGATTATAGGCCATCTCCTTCACCTCAGCAAGCGCGACCGTCTGCTTCTGCTCGGCCAGCGCCGCCATGCGCGCCGACTCGTTCGCGCGCTGCTTCTTTTCGGCGGCACGCGAATAAATGCCGCACGAGATCCATCCGCCTGCGATGCAGACGAGGGCAAGGACCGTCGCGGCGATCACATTGCCCACTTTCGTATTCGATGTTGTTGTCTCTTTCATTTTTTTGTTCCTTGCCTTTTCTTTGATATTTAGAAACCCTTTTCACGACCCACTTTGGGGGGCGCATTTCACGCCCTGCCAAATGGCATCATACGCATGCGCGAGAGTCGTCGCCATGTCACATTCAAGAAAACGGTCGATCTGCGCCTGCACAAGCCCCTCCCAAAGCGCGATTGCGACGACGGACACCTCCTCCGCATCAACATCCGCGCGCGCGCGGCCCGCGGCGATGTCGTTCAGAATCGCACGTTGGAACGCCTGCTTCGGACCGAATTGGATGTTCGCGAGAAGCCCTTGCCGCACCGCCGTCATTGAGTTGTCGCCCCACTTGATCTGACACTTCATGAGACGGAAAAAGGCCGCGCTTTTCGGATCGGCGACGAGCTGCTTCGCGTTTTGAACCATCATGTCGGCAACAGCGGGGAACGTGAGCTCGCCGTCAGGCCGCACGGCTGCAATCTGCCGCTTGAACTTCTCAAGCGCAATCTGGACGAGCTCAACGAGAAGCGCCTCTTTTGAATCGAAATGCCAGTAGACGGCACCCTTCGTCATTTTGAGGCGCGCGGCGATATCCGTGAAGGTGGTGTGCTCGTATCCCTTCGCGGCGAAGAGCGAAAGCGCGCTTGCGAGAATCCTCGCACGCGTCTTCTTCGCATCCTCTTTCGTCTTCCTCGGCATAATGAACATCTATTATACATACTTTCAGGTAGGTATGTCAAGGGGCTGTTTTGCTAATCTACAGAAGCCTCGCACGGTAAGATTGCTTTCGCCTAACACGGAGGACGGAGAAACACGGAGATCTTGGGAGATCGCTCCGCGATAGGAAAGGGAACTATATACTTAACTTCGGTTCTTCATCATATGCCACCATCGTAAATGCCTAAATAATATCAACACGAAAACACAATCGAAACATGACTATGGACACATACACAAGCAATCGAAAGATTTTGGAAGCATACCAAAAGGTGAATGAAGTTTACTACACAGACAGTAATGGTGTAGAACGCTGGTATAACGAGTACGACAAACATGGATTTCCACTTCACAATCGTACAGACATTCAACGTAGCATGCCGCGTTTTGGCGACTACCAAGATGATGAAGATGGTGAATACTATAATGCACAGCTTTGTAAATTCGCCACTGAATTGGACGCTTATTGTTCAGCGGCAGAAATCTACAACGACGGCTCCCTATGTGTATCAATTCCTGCAACACATGGATTTACGTTAGAAAGGGTAATGAAAGAATATAAGATAGTGAAACAAGCCGCAAAACGGGCTGGATGGGGAGTCGTCGAAACCGAACAGGATGTTAAAGAAAAGTATGCCAGTGCGTCTAAAAGAGACTACGGCACCGTGAATATTGCAATCGATGATAGAGACAAAGCGACTATGATAAAAGATGGAGATGTCGTTGGCGAGTCAGCTGAAGACATTCCGTACATTAAGAAGAACTTCGACAAGTTGACGGAACTGAGGAATGAGTTCGACGAGGTGTTCCACCGCGACATCGGCATCATTCTCGACAGTCCGACGCTCCGCGAGCAGCTTCGAGACGTCTGCACACAGACTATTGAAGTGTTGGATGCTTATTGACTGACGAGTCTGAATTCGATTGCTGAAAGCCGCAGAAAGCAGAATGGACAGAAGCCGTCACTTGCAGAATTGGGGCGGAAGAACATCTCAAAAGAAATACAGAGGCTTCTGCGTGAAGGCAATCTCCATCCAATCTTCAAATCATTCCTCGGCGCATCAAGTATTCCGATTACCTTCAATTGTCGCGACGGCAAGAGACGAGTTCGTATAAAGGCGTTCCTTGAACAAGGGACAAGAGACACCGTCGGGACGAAGAAGATTGTCTACAAGCATCTCATAGATGGATTGACGGCTTGGACTGGCGACTTCACACTGGATGAGTTACAGCAAGACCTAACTGACATACTGAACGGCGGTGTTTTCGTACAGGATTCCAAAGGAGCGCGTATCACCGTTCACAATGGCGACCACAATTGGATTATCGGTCTTCGTTCAAATTATGGAGGAAATGGAAAAACGACAATCTCAACCATCTGCTCGTCAAGAAACTCTAGACAAACGCAGGAATTGGTTAATTCATTTAAAAGTAAAATGTCTGGGACCAATGCGACAAGTGGCCAGAAAACTAACACACAAGGCGGTCAACCAGACGAGGAATAGTATACCAAATACTGCGCTTGAGAATCAAGCGGCATTTTGCGAGTTCATAA
>CAVHJW010000007.1:0-29063 GCA_963636335.1 bacterium | reverse complement strand
CATCGTGACTTTCTTCATCGTGTCTCTTATTATACCAAAATAAACGCCCGCGCGTCGGGCCTGTCCCCGCCCGTGAAAGTCGCCACACAGGGAGATTGGAAGCCGTATTCCCTTACAGACGCTTCAAGGCGTTTCGGATCGAGCGCTCACGCGCCTCGACCGACTCGCAAAGGCGAAACTGAACGCGTGCGCGGTTGAGGTTCTGCTCGGGCGTCTTCGTCTTGAAGTAGACGTTGCCATTGAGGTAGTCCTGAAAGAAGCGAAGCCCCAGTTCAAACGGCAAGAGGCGAATCGCATCATAAAGATAGGCACGATCAGCCTCTGTCAAGAACGCACCCGCCTCGCGAATGTAACCCTTACAAAAAGCCGTGCAAAGATCCTCGTCAAAGACAACCTTCGCAAGATTCGTCTCCTCCTCACCCGCGGGGTTGCAGATTGAGCGTAGCGCATCGCCAAAGTCCATGTGAATGAGCCCAGGCGAAGCCGTATCAAGATCAATCATGGCCGTGCCCTTGCCCGTCACATCGTCAATCATGATGTTGTTGACCTTCGGGTCGCCGTGGAACATGCGTTTTTTTAGTTCGCCCTTCTTCTGCGCCTTCTCGAGGCAAACGGCGAGATCGCGCCGTTCCGCCACGAAGCGTGCGAGGCGCGTGGCCTCCATTGAACTTTTGAGCAACGCCTTCGCCGCCGGCGTCTTCAGAATCTTGTCGTAGGCCTTCAAGTAGCCCGAGGTGATGTGAAAGCCCGGGAGCGGGTTTTCAATCTCATTCGGATCCATGTCCGAAACGAGATAGTGGAAGTGGCCGAGCGCCGCGCCGCACTCCATTGCGTGCTCGGGCCCCTGCGCAACGTCAAACGCATGCGCCGACATGATGCGCGTAATAACGCGCCAGACCTCGCCCTTCTCATCAACGACATAGTCCTTTGCATCCTTCGTCTTGACGATGCGCGGCATTTGCCAAACGCGGTCGTCGCGCCCCTTCGCCGCATCGTCCTCCAACTTCTCGTGGCAGTGGCGCGTCACGTTGTGCATGTTGGCCATAATCACCTCAGGCGCGGGGAACACGTTGCGATTCACGCGCTGGAGAATAACCTGTGTCTCGGAGAACGTGTTGCGATAGATCGCCAGGAATGTGTCGTTGATGTTACCATTGCCGAACGGCTGCAACGAGACAAGGCGTCCCTTGATATTGAACTTATTGATGAGAAGGCTCAGTTCCATCGCGCGGTCATCCTTTTTTCAAGAAGGGTTGTCAGAAACGAGGTTGAGAAGATCGGCGAAATGCGTAAGACGCGCCGTTGGCTCCGCTTCGCCGAGAATGCCGAAGCCGAAGAGGCAGAAGGCCGAGCGGACACCGGCCTCGCGCGCACACGCAACATCTGTCCACGAGTCGCCCACCATCCAATCGTCAGGCGAAAGAACGTGGCCGAGTCGTGCGGCACACGCCTCAATCGAGGCGCGATCCGGCTTTAAGGCGAAGCCGTCTCCGCCCGCCACGACGCCCGCGCCAAAGATGGCGTCAAGATTGAACTTCTTGAGAATCGCGCGCGCGGCAAAGCCCGGCTTGTTCGTATTGACGCCGAGGACGAACCCGCGCCGCGCGAGCTCACCGAGCGTCTCAAGAACACCCGGATAGGGAACGAGACGCTCGCAGCATTGCTCTGCGTAGTGGCGAAAAAACGCCTCGCGCACGACGGCATCCGTGCGCTCTGGAATGGCGTGCTCAAGGAGATAGTTCGCCCCGCGCCCGACGAACGAGATGACCGTCTCTTCTGGAAGACGTGCGAGCGCAAGATCTACGCGCGTCTGGTTGACCGTCTCGGCCAAATCCGCGCGCGTGTCAAAGAGCGTTCCGTCTAAATCAAAGAAGATTGCGCGCACGGCTTTTTAGAGACTCTTCGCAAGCCGATCAAGCACGCCGTTCACGAGCGCACGCGACTTCGGCGTTGAGAACCAATTCGCAAGGTCAAGGGCCTCATTGATCACGACGGGTTTGGGGACATCCGAAAATGTCATTTCCCAAACGCCGAGGCGCAACACGGCACGCTCAACCGTTCCAAGACGATCAACATCCCAGTCGGTGAGTTGAGAGGCGAGGCGCTTATCAATTTCGTCGAGATGACCGAGAACACCGACAACACGTTCTTCCGCAAAGGCTTTGAGTCGGCCGCGCGCGAGGCTCTGGCTGTCACCGCCATCCTCTTCGTCAAGCGTCTTAAGTTGCTCCCAAAACGACGCCAAAAGCGCCTCGGCACTCTCGGGCGGGTTCAAGTCGGCCGCGCTGAGCATCTGGATGACCCATTCGCGGGCCCGTCTACGTGTTGTCGCCATTGTCAAAGATCCTCTTTTGTTGTGAAATAGTATATCACATTCCGCGCGTTTCCTGCAAATCGGCAGAGGCCTTTTAGGCATTTCGGGCTCTACACGTTCTTCACGTTCTCCACGGACAAGAGTAATAGCCGCCCTTTGCAAGCAATTAGAACTTAAACCAAGGGAAAAGGAGACGGTTCAAATTGCCGACGAGACGCTTCACACGCTCAAGCGGCGAATCATAGCCCTGATTCCACGGCCAAGAAAGATGCTCGCGTGGCACACCCGCAACGCCGCCAATATGCGGCTCAAATCGGAAGCGATCGATGACCTCGCCCGATTGCGCCGCCTTCACAGCGTCAAAGAGAGCGAGCTCAAGCGATCGTCCCTCATAATCGTTGCATTGCATCGTGCGCGGATAGACTTTCTTTAGATAGTAATCGCTCGAAATGCCGAAGAGCCGCGCGTCAAAGTAGTGACCGTGCCATCCAAGGCGCAGGATGTCATAGAGGGGATGATCCTTGATGTCGCAGTACCATTTCTGACCATCCCCCAAAATCGCCTTGGATGCCGCCTTGACGAAACGCGCGAGATTGTAAATGGGGTAGCGTCCCGTCACCTTAAAGAACCCACCTGCCTCGCGAATGAACGACGCGCGCGCCGTGGCCTCCGCCAGGAGCCTCGCCTCGTTGTAGCCCTTCCCCTTTGAGACATCAAAGTTTGCGGGGTCAAGAGAAAGAAACTCAACATGCGAGGCAAGGACCGATGGCACGCGCATACGAAGCGCGGCGAGATCCCAGCCCGAGTTCTCCGCAAAGACGATTTTTATCCCATCTGAACAGATCGTCCGAAGATAAAACGAGAGCGTCTCGCCGTACATCGCCTCACGTTCCTGCGGCGAGAACGCGGCATCTTTCATGCCACGCGTATTGACCGATGCGGTCATGAGAACGGGGAGAAGTTGTTTCGTCATATCCTCCTTTAGATTATACCACAACAGTATGGTATAATAGATAGTCTATGAATAATTCACGGCGAAGTGCGGCGTTTGTCATCGCACGATGGCTCATGACGAAGGACTTTCCGGCGACGCTCTTGCCGGACGGTCCCGACCGCGCCTTCGTGCAAGATCTCGTCTACACCGTGATTCGTCGCCTTCGACCTTTAAGGCGCGTTCTGGGCACCTTCGTCAAGGTTTGGCCGAAGGGCGAAATGGAAGCGCTCCTCTATGTCGGTGCCGCGCAGATTCTCTACATGGACGATGTCCCCGACTTTGCCGCCGTCAATGAGACGGTTGAGGCGGCGAAGGCGTGCGCGAACCCGTCCGTCGCGCGCGTCGTGAATGGCGTTCTCCGCTCGCTCATCCGCCGCCGCGAAGAAGTTGAAAACCTCATTCTTTCCTTCCCCGTTGAAGAGCGCGAGAGTTATCCAAGTGCCCTTTACCGCCGCTGGGTCGCACGCTTCGGCGCAGCGAACGCAGAAGCCCTCGCAAAATGGCACAACGCGCCCGCTGAGACATTCCTCGCCTACCCGGGCGGTCGCTACGTCCCGCTCGAACGCGGGCAGCGCGTTTCAGATGTTGACGGCTATGCCGACGGCGCGTTCATTGTCCAGAACCCGGCGACCACGCTCGCGACCGAGAGCTTTCCAACGGGAACACCCCTTCACATTCTTGATGCCTGCGCCGCGCCCGGTGGCAAGACGATTGAACTTGCGTGGGCGGGTCATCACGTGACAGCATGCGAGGTGAACCCACGTCGCCGCGCGCGCCTCGTTGAAAACTTAAATCGCGTCAAACTCGCTGGTGCTGTTGAGGTCGTCGCGTCGTTGGATGCGCTCACGGGGCGGCTCTTCGACGGCGTTCTCGTGGACGCGCCTTGTTCCAACACAGGCGTTCTCCGTCGCCGTCCTGACGCACGCTGGAATTGGAGCGAAGAAAAACTCACCGCGCTTGTAGCCCTGCAAGCCGAGATTCTCGAAAAGGCCGCGCCACTCGTCAAGGCGGGGGGTCTTCTCGTCTACTCAACGTGCTCAAACGAGCCTGAAGAAAACGCGACGCAAGTTGAACATTTCCTCGCGCGGCACGCCGACTTCACGAAGACGAATATGAAAGAGTCGTTCCCCTTTGAGGCGACGGGCGAAAAAGGCTGGGACGGCGCGTTCGCCGCGACGCTTCAGCGACAGGCCAACATTTAAGAAAAGAAACAAAACAAAAAGAAAGGTAGAAAGCAAAATGGCACAGTCATACGAATACACGGGCGTTGTTGAAGAAGTTCTTCCGCCTCAGACATTCCCGAGTGGATTCACCAAACGCGAGGTCGTTGTCGGCAATGACGTTGATTCGCCCGCAAAGTATCCGAACCCTGTCAAGTTCGCGTTCACGAAAGAGAACTGCTCGCTCCTCGACACGGTCAAGAAGGGTCAGCGCGTCAAAGTTTCATTCTTCATCAACGGTCGCCGTTGGGAAGGCCCGAAAGGCGTGCAGTACTTCGTTGACCTTTCCGCGCGCAAGATTGAGGTCTTGAACGCCGACGGCTCATCCACCGAGCCCGTTCCGACGCCGGCCGAACCGGATATGGGGCCTGCGACAAGTGACGTGGACGACATGCCTTTCTAAGGCCTCGGCCTACCTCGCGTCAAAAGGCGTTCCCGAGGCGACACTCGCCTCGGAACTCCTGATGGCGCGCCTTCTCAAAATCGGGCGCGGTCTTCTCTTCTCGCACCGCGAGAAAGAGGTTGCGCCGCGCGAGGTTGAGGCGATGCGGCGTGCGCTCGCGCGTCTCGCCGCGGGTGAGCCGATTCAATACGTCCTCGGCGAGTGGGATTTTCGCACGCTTACGCTCACCTGCGACAAGCGTGCGCTTATTCCGCGCCCCGAGACGGAAGAGCTCGTTACGCGCGTCCTCTCCTTCATGCGGCGCACCTACAAGGCGGACGAGACACCGCGCGTCATCGACGTGGGAACGGGAACGGGCGCCATCATCCTGAGCCTCGCGAAGGAATACGAAGGCCCAGCCGCGTTTATTGGAACGGACGTAAGCGAAGATGCCCTTCGCCTCGCGCAGGAAAATGCCGCGCGCACACATCTTTCCAATCGCGTGGCCTTCGCCCTCGCCGATGGGCTTGACGATTTCGACGAGCCCGAATGCCTAGATGTCATCGTCTCAAACCCGCCCTACATCGAGTCGGCGGAATGTGAAAAACTAGACACGCGTGTTCGTGATTTTGAGCCTCGCCTCGCGCTCGATGGCGGAAGGAGCGGCCTCGATTTTTATGAACGTTATCTCTCGGACGCCCTCCACCTCCTAAAGCCGCGCGGCGCGGTCTTCTTTGAGATCGGCGCGACACAAGGCGACGCGCTCAAAAAGATGATGACGGAATACGGCTTTCAGGATATCAAAATCGAGAACGACACGGCGGGGCTTACGCGATACGCCTCGGGGGTGCTCGCATGAGCGCGCAAGACATCTTTCTCGGCGCACACGTCCAAAAGCTACGCGAACTAAAGGCCGAAAACGCGCGACTTCGAAGTGAATGCGCCGCCGCGAAGGATATGCTCGCCTCGCTCAAATCCCATCTCAGCGAGGCCCTTCTCGCGCTTGATGACACGCGCCGTCTTTCCGCGGACGGCACACTCCACATCTGGGATGGCTGGAACCTAATCTTAAGTGCCGAGAAAGTTGCCGCTTCGCGTGAGGAACTCATTGAACAGGCCAAAGCCCTTCTCCGTGAGCGATCGGGCGACCGCGTCTGGATCATCTTTGACGGCCACAACGAACACGTGACGAACGAAGAAAGACTTCGCATCAGCTACACGGGTGGCATGGGTGAGCAACGCGCCGATCGCGCGATTCTCGCCTTCGCGCGCGCGGCCTTCTATTTGGGTCTCGCCGCGCGCCTACGCGTGCGCACGAACGACCGCATCCTTCAAAAGAACCTCTCGCGTTTTATCGAGGGGACGGAACACGAAAGAAAGATATGAACGAGATCACGATTCAGGACATCCTTCACGAACTTCGTCATGGCGCGCGCGTCGCCCTTTTGGTGCGTCATGGCGAACGGAACAAGATGGATCCCGATGATCCGACCTTCGGCGACACGTTGCCGCTCACCTACGAGGGCTGTCGCACGGCGCGCAAACTCGGCGCGTCTCTCGCCGAATTTTGTGACGAGGCGACCTTCGCCACAAGTCCCCTCACGCGCACGCGCATGACCGCCGCGCTCATCGCCGAGGGCATGGGGCAAAAAGACGCGCCTATTCTCGCGGATGGGCGGCTTGGGAATGAGTCGTTCTACTACGCCGATGCCAGCGAGGTATTGGATGTCTTTCGCCCCGAGAATTTCTTCCAAGCCTGCGTTGAATACTTTACGACGGGCGAACAGCGCGGCTTTCGTAATCTCAACGTGGCGAGCGACGAGCTCGAGAACTGGATTGATCAGAACTGGAAGTCGCGCCTCTTCATCCTCACGACGCACGACTGCTACGTCGCGGCATTCCTCTCGGCGCGGAAGGTCGGTGCCTTTTCGCGTGAGCACTGGGTTCGTTTTCTGGACGCGGGCGCCATCATTGAACGCGCCGATGGAACGCGGACATACGCCTTCGTCCGCACGAATCTCTCAACGGGCATCGTCGGCGTTTACAAGCGTAAGGTCTCAGGCGTCGTCTTTGACTTCGGCGGCGTGATGACGACAAAGACTTGCCCCGAGCGCGTTCGCGATTGCGTGCGGGAGATGGGGCTTGACTGGAACGCCTTCCTCGCGGGGTTCGCGAAATATCGTCACCTCATGGACGGCGACTTCATCACGATGGCGGAGATGTACGACCTCGTCTGGGCCGATGCCAACATTCAACTCACACCCGAAGCGAAGAAAAGAATTTGCGACGAAGATGTGAATAGTTTTCTCGATGCCTATCGAAACCTCGCCACGCTTGAATGGATGCGCGAATTAAAGAAGGCGGGCTATAAGATTGGGATTCTGACGAACATGCCAACCTCGTTCGTCCCGCATTTCAAGAGGCTCTATTCCGAATACATCGCGTGCGCCGATGCGCTCGTCATCTCGGGCGAGGAGTCTATGTTCAAGCCACAAAAGCGCATCTACGACCTGCTCCAACGCCGCATTAATCTCCCCGCTGAAGAACTCTGCTTCATTGACGATGTGGAAGAAAATTGCGACGGCGCGCGCGCGGCGGGATGGCAAGCGATTCAGTTTGAGAGTGATGCACAAGTGCGGCGCGACTTTGACCGCATCGCGAGAGGATAATAGACGAATCTAAAGTAGCTAGATGCCACCCGAGCGAGCACGGGATGGATGCGGACGAGTGCGATTAAGTACGCGCCGACGCGCTTCGGCGCGCTGCCGAATTTCGCAAGGCGCAGGAAGTTCTTAAGTCCATCGCCCGCAAGAACCTCGCCGAGGCACGTCTCCCAATCCTTCGTCTGCACGCTCTGGCGACGGCTCGGGTAGAAGAAGTGGAAGTAGAAGAGCGAAAGCCCTTCTCGCGCCCACGCCCGCGACAGCGCGTCCGAGAATGCGTGCGTCGCGTGAAAGTCAAAGAACGCGCGGTCGACGCGGACGTGATGCGCGAGCGCCTTCGCGCCGTTCTGCGTGGCCATGATTGAGCCTTCGTGACGGCGGTAGTTGAAGATGACCTGATTGAGGACGAGCAGACGCTTTGCGAAATAAAAGACGCGCGGCGACCACTCCTCGTCCTCGTGACGTAGCCCTGGAACGAAAGAGAGTCCCTGTTCGCGCAAGAAATCGGCGCGACAGACAAAGACCAGCGCGCCGATAAACGGCAGCGAACTATGGCGCATCATACGAATAAACGCCTCCTGCCCTGAAAAGACGCGCCCTGAATCCGCCGCGTCGTAGTCAAAGGTTCGAACGGACGATAGGCACGCGCCAGAGTCCGCGAATCGCATGGTCTCAATGGCACCTTGAAGGACATCTGGCTCGTCATTCTTTCGCAAGGCATCCGCCAGCGTGGCGAGAATCCCATCCGGTATGTAGTCGTCGCCGTCGAGCCAGATGATGTATTTTCCCTTCGCACTTTCAAAGCCACGATTGCGCGGCAACGAGGGTGAGCCGCTGCACGCGCCCTTCACGAGACGAAAGCGCGCGTTCGCCTGCACGAGTGCCTCGCAACGCGCGAGTGTGTCATCCGTTGAGTCTTCGTAGGAAAGGATACACTCCCAGTCTGCGAAGGACTGCTTCATGATGGATGTCGTCATCTCGTCGAAGAACGGCGCGACGTTGTAGCACGGCACAATGATGGAGAAGAACGGCATTGGATTTTCCTCTTGGGCTTTACTTTGACGAGGCTCCTTCAACCAGAGGGTCTAAAATCTCTGGCCGACGGATGAACGAGTCGGGAACAGACTGAAGCCGCTCAATATGGGTCTGCATCGGGACGGCTGTGTCGCACATGACACCGCCCTTCATAAGCGGATGCACCATGACCTCCGTCACGCCGCCCGGCCCCTTGAGAAGCTGTTCGTTCACGCCGTCGAAGTGATCCGTCGTCTTGAAGTGACGGCGAACCGCCCACGTGAAGAAGCGCCCGTAGATCGCGCGGTCAAGCCTCACCTTATGCTGGTCGGTGAACATGCGCATCTCCGTGAAGCCGTGGGAAAGCGCCAAGGGCTTCAAGATGCGGTAGATGAGCCAATCCATGTGGAGATGGTTGTGCGAATCAAGCTTCGGCATGAGGTCGCCGTAAGAGCAGAACTTCTCGATCTGCGCGGCGAGTTCCGTCTTCACGGCGGCGTACTCGCGCGGCGTCAGATAGCAGCGCTGCTTTGCCGTCGTGTGGAAGCCGCCTGGACGACGAAAGAAGATTCCCTCTGTGCCGCAGAAGCGTGGGCAACTCCGAATGGGCTCGGTCAGCGGAACACCTTCCGTCAGGTTGAGGTGAAGCCCAACAACGTGCGCGTAGCCGTGTTGGCGCGCAAGGGCGACAGCCTCCTCGCAGGCGGGCATATTCACCATCAGCGTCGTCTCGGAAAGCCAGTGGCGGCGGAAGCACTCGTCAATGCAGTTCGTCACGCTCGCATTCAGGCCAAAGTCGTCGGCATGAATCACAAATTCGGTCATTTTCTCGCCTCCTTATCGCGCCAGCGAACCTGACGCATCACGATTGGATAATAGAGCCACTTAAAATAGAGCTTCGCAGGCAGATCAAGGAGCGGATGAATTCCGCAGAGCGCGATGAGCGGCGCGGCGATGCGCTTGGGGAGCCCCGCGAAGCGCATCAGGCGCAAGAAGCCGCTACGACCACCTGCCTCGCGCCAGAGCACGCCCATTGACTCTGTCCAATCGCGCCCACGAATCCCCACGCGCGGCGCAGTCAAGAAGAACCGCTCAAGGAAATGCGAAATCTGCGACCGCGCCCAGGCGCGCGCGAGCGCGGGCGAGAACGCGTGCGTCGCGTAGAAGCGGAAGAGCGAACCAAAGACGCGCGCCATGTGGACGAGCGCGGATGCCGTGCAGGAGACTGTCGTTTCGGAGTGCGGACGATGTCGGTAGATCTGCATGACAAAGTCCGTGACGAGCACGCGCCGCGCCGCGTAGAGGACGCGCGGGAACCACTCCGTATCCTCGAAGCGGAGTCCATCGACGAAAGTGAGGCCGTTTTCGCGCACGAAGTCGAGCCTCAGCGTCGCCATGCCTGGTGACGGCCAGAGGTCAGCCGTGAACGTTGCGGACGCGATCATCGCCGCCGAGCCCGTGAGGATGCGTCCATTCTGCGTCGCATCAAAGTTGCGGTTACGATGTATGCGCACGACCGCGCCAGAGGCGTCCTCGCCGTGTTCCTCCATCTCACTCTCAATGAGGTCGGGCATGTCGTTCGCGCGCGCGAGTTCGGCAAGTTTCGCAAGCGCGCCGTCAGCCAAGAGGTCGTCGCCGTCGAGCCAGACGGCGTAGACGCCCTTCGCCGCCGCAATCGCCCGGTTGCGAGGCGTTGAGGCCGAGCCCGAGTGTTCGCCAAGAAGGACGCGAATGCGCGAGTCGTCTGCCGCGGCCGCCTCGCAGATTGCGAGCGTGTCGTCCGCCGATGCCTCAACGGCCAAAAGACACTCCCAATCCGAGAACGACTGCTCGCGGACAGACCGAATCGTGTCGCCGACATACTTGCCGACGTTGTAGCACGGCACGACAATAGAGAAGAACGGACTTCTTTCCATAATAAGTGGGTCTAGCGATTATCTTTCAAGAAGATTGTCATAAGCCTAATTTCAACGAAGACGCTATCGCCCGCCGAAAACGATGCGGGAGACGCGCGGCAGAAAGCGATGAAGGAGCGCGGAAAGAGCGATGGAAAGCCCGACTCCCGAAAAGAGCTTCCAGAAATTACAAAACGTCTCAGGGCTGAAGACAAGATTTTCGAGAATGTCATAAATGATGACGTGCATCAAATAGAGTGGGAAAATCGCCTGCGCGAGAACACGTGGCAAACGCGTCGTCGGCGTATGCGCCCAAAAAAACGCCAAAAGCGTTGGCAAGAGGAGAACGCGAAAATCAAATGGGATCACAATACCGAGGCAGTGGATTGTCATTTGAATGGCGATGAGAACGAGAGACACCACGCCACATCCATTGCCAACACGACGGCTCAGGGTTATCGGATGCATCGCAAGGTAAGCCCCGACCGAAAAATAGAGAAGACCCAGAATGGAAAAAGTGTAAAGAATAAGACCGCCCACGCGAGACCGCTCGGGAATCATCCCCATAGCAGAAAACGCACCAACAACGAGGTTCGCAACGAAGAAAGCCGCCAAGACACCTTGACCCCACCGTTTAAGAAGCCAAAAGAGAAGCGGGCTTATCACGACAAAAATCATGAGCGTTCGCAAATACCAGAGCGGGACGAGATCCGGCCAGATGAACGGATTAAGCCCAAAGCCGCCTGGGCGGAGCGTCCAGTGGTGTTTAATCGCAAGCCAGACGAGCGCATTGACAAGCTGCCAGATGCAATAAGGAACAATCAGTGTGCCGATGCGCTTTTGAATTGCGGCCTTCCACCAGCCAGGCTCATCAAGATGCCGCGCCAAAAAGAAGCCCGACACAACAAAGAAGAACGGCACGCCTATTCCGCAGATTACGTATTTGACCAGATAAGCGAGTGCCTGCCCTGTCTCAGTTGTGGTTCGCCAGTGAACATGAATTATGCAGACGAGAATCATGCAGAGAAACGAAAGGTTAACAACTTTCGCGCTGTTCTCAGGGGAAATGAGACGTGGACGGTCGTTGTTCATCGGCGGAGGATGCGATTTAGGATAAGCGTGAGCTCGCGGCGGTAAAGAGCGAGTGTGAGACCGCCTGCGACGGCGGCGGCGACAAAACCGCGCAAGACGAAGTCAAGGAAGACATTGGAAATGGCTGGCACAAGCGCGACGAGCCCCCACGTCGCGGCGCAGAGCGTGACCGCAAAGACGAGGAATGAGACCTGTAGACGTACATAGCGACCCAAGAAGCCACACCCCTTCGCGTCACCGCCCGTGAAGTAGTTCCGAAAGACGACCGCGCTCTCCCACGGAATCTCAACAAAAAGGAACGCGAGGATCGTGCCGAGAATAATGCCGTCCATGCCGATAACCTGCGCGAGCGCGATTGAGACAACACAGTTGATGACGCCCGAGACAACGGGCTTAAACTGGTCAGGGCGCCAGAGACCGAGTGCCTCCTTAAGAACAAGAAGCCCCTGCCGCGCGTTGTTGACGTAGAAGTAGACAACCATCAGCGCGGCGGTCGTAAACGGGCGCACGAGACCTGAATCCCGCCCCGTCCAGAGGGACATGAACGGCTGATAGAGCGCGAGCATCACCGCCGCGCACCACGAGATGACGACGAGCGCAAAGCCGTTCATCTTGCGGAACTTCTCCCAGACGTCGTCCTTTGACTCGGTGTGAATCGCGTTGCCGAAGCCGGCGGTCAGCGAATTGAAGATGACATAAACGAAGCTCGAGACCGTCTTGTAGATTGTGTAGTAATTGCCATAGACGGCAACGGAGACGAGGCCGAGGCAGGACGAGACAACGAGGTTGTCGCTTGAATAGGCGATGACCGTGCCGATGCGGTGCAGGAAAATGGATCCAACGTCACCGAGAAGTTTGCGCGTCTGCGCGCGCGTGAGGCGTCCACGGCAGACGACATCTGGGAAGAGCCGCTTCGCCTCGCGCGCGATTAGGACGTTCTTCATCACGGTGAAAACAATCGTGACGAGCACATAATAGTAGTAGTTGCGCGTCAGGCAGAGGACGAGTAGCGAGCCGACGTTCTGCGAAATCTGCACGACCGTGTCGATATGGGTCTGAACGTCAAGGCGTTGGTGAACAGTCAGCAGGACGCCCTTGTAGGCAAAGAGAAAATAGCTGATGACGGCGTTCGCAAGGTGGATGAGGTAGATGGCGTAGAGGTTGATATCGGCCGGCATGTCGCCATGGACGAGCCTCGGCAGAAACGGCAACAGGGCGAGACCGCTCAGGAGGATGAGCCCACCAACGATGCGGAAGACAATGCGGTAGAAAGCGTAGTAGGCGCAGAGCGTCCCCTTGTCATCATCGGCGACGGGTTTATACATCGCGTAGACAATGGCCTGGCCGAAGCCGAGCTCAGCGAGGGAGAGGACGCCAAGGACGGACGTAAAGAGGCCGTTTAGACCGAGATATTCCGCGCCGATGATCCAGATGAAGACCGTGCGGCTAACGAACGGTAGCCCAAGCGTGAGGACACGGTTGAGAACTTCAGCGAAGACGTTTCGCCGCGCGTTTCGGACGATGTCGAGTTTCACCGCCCCATCCCCTTTTCAACGTGCCGGCCGTCGTCAAGGCACGGCACGTTGACGGAAAAGAACGCCTTCACATTACTCATAACTAACGCGGACGCGATAGAAGGCCTTGTCGGTCGGCGGATTCTCGTCTTTCAATTTGACGCGGTCGCCATTCGCCTTCGCCTTCACAATCGGCGTCTCGTCAAACGCGCCAAGCGTCGTCGCACGATAGAGGCCGTAGGTAAGGCCTGGAATCGTCTTCACGCCAAGGACGGGGTTCCCGTTGTCATCGATGACAAAGGGCAAGGTGGCGACATCCGCGTCTTCCTCAATCGTTGAGTAGGCAGGAGCGACCGTAACGGTCTCTTTAACGCCCGATGGATTCGTAAAGGTGACGGACTTCGTTCCGTCCAGCAACCACGTGCCATCGGTCGCATTCGTGAAGGCCGACGTAATTTCGTAGGTCGTCCCCGAATCGGGATCCGTGTAAAAGACACCCTTTGGCTTCTCGGAATAGGCAACCCACTCAATGTACCAACCGGTCGAATCCTTCGCAATGTAGTAGGTGCCAACCGCGTCTGTCTCGGCGACGGCCGACGACTTCAGCGTGCCGCCTTCAACCGTCGCGCCGCTCGTCACGAGCGTTCCCGAACCAATGACAAGATACTTCCGCTTGACGATGCGATCGGGCAGGGTGCTGTCACCTAGTTCAATCGTCGCAACTTGAAGGGTGTGCGTTCCCGAAAAGCCGTTCTCAAAGCAGATCGAGCCCTCTCCACCGAGATAATAGTTAATAGGCGTTGCCTTACCATAAGCAGTCTTAAAGACGATACCACTGGGTGCGGCCACATAAAAGTTCATCGTCTGCTGCCATGCGCCCCCGCCCAATGATTTAATCGTGAGAGACGATGTCTCATCAACCGCGATAAACTGCGAACCACCTTGGAATTTAAAGAAGGAATCAATCGTCACATTGGCGTGATGATAGAGACCATACTGAGGCGTCCATCCTTCAACTTGAGAGGCCGTTGCTGTCACGCCATCAAGGAGAATTGTCGAATAGACACCTGAACTCCGAATTCCAGGCGCGAGAGTCTTCGTATACGTCGTATAATTTGTCACGATTGTGCCATCAAGATTCCGAGCGACTATAACCGTTGCCCAGTTTGTGGCCGTGTCCCACTTATTATCATCCTCGCCTGAAGGATGATAGGTGTAGGCGTAACTCTTCACCTCGCCCGTCACGGGGAGCGGATACGTGAGTTGCTTTTGAAGAACGACAGGACCCTCGCCATAGGCCACCCATTCAATGTAGGTGCCTGTCTCATCACTTCCGAAGAAGTATGTGCCGACCGCGTCATCCTCCGTGACAGCCGAGTCCTTCGCCGTGCGACCACCCGTCACCGTTGCACCCGCCGTCGTCGCTGTGCCCGACCCATAGATGAGATACTTCTTCTCAACGATGCCCTTCTCCGCCAACGTCTCCTGACCGAGGTCAATCGTCACCGACTTAATCGTGTGCGTCCCCGTGAAGCCCTTTGCATAGGCGACCGAACCCTTATCGCCAAGGTAATAGTTAGCCGCACTGGCCCAGAAGGCAACATTGAAGACGATACCACTCGGCGCTGCCACATAGAAATTGTGCGTGCTCTCCGATTTGCCACCCCAACCGTTGATCGTGAGTGACGATGTCTCATCGACGGCGATAAACTGCGAACCACCTTGGAATTTGACGAGATGTCCAATCGTCAGCTGAGCACCATTATAAAGACCATACCGCGGTGTCCAACCTTCCAACTTTGACGCGGTCACCGTGACGCCATCAAGGAGAATCGGGTCCCAAGCACCCGAGTTCGGCAACCCCGGCGCGAGACTCTTCGCATAGGCCGTATAATTTGTAACAATGCGCCCATCCGTGCGGTCAACCACTTGCGCTGTCGCCCAGTTTGAGAGCGTCTCCCACGTGTGGTTATCTTCCTCCCCAGACGGATGATAAATATACGTGAACGTCGTTTGCGTTGTTGTCCCCGGAAGCGTCCGCGTCATCAGCGTGTTAAGGGCCGTTCCGCCAATCGGCGTGTAGTAGACGACACCCTCTTCAAGAGAGAGATCTCCTTCAGGTGTCAGACCCGTCTCGCTCACAAAGAGGCTTACGGCCGACAAGATGGTCGATGCATCCGCCGAGCCCGAGACCTTGAAAATGGGATACCGACCCGAGAGGGCGCGCTCTTCTGCGAGGGAAACGTAGGTGACAAGTTTTCCACCCGCCATCTCAATCGCCTGCGCACCGTTGCGCTTCTTGAGCGTGAGCGTGCCGGACTGAACCGTGATCGCGCCCGTGAGGCTCACGGTCGGCTCAACGACGACATCGCCGTTGATTGCGAGGCTCGTTCCCTGCAAGGCACTCGCCGACTTGACTGTGAGGGTTGTCCCGTGTGCGGGCGAAAGCGTCGCGCCATCAAAGTATGCCGAGCCCGTAGTCTGAAGCGTCGCATCTGCGCTCGTCGCGAGTGTGCCCTTCCAAACGAGCGAGTCAACCGTCACGCCGGCGGTGCCCACGTTCAGAGTGACGCTCTCGTCTGTAGAAGCGAGAGACGAAAGACCCGCCGCGCCCTTCACACCCTTGACGCGGTAAGTGCCCGCGCCATTAAACGTGAGCGCGCCCTCACCCTCCACGCCGAGAACAACGGGCGCCGACTCGCACAAGAACGTGCCCCCGTTCACGACATAATCAACAAGGCTACCGCCTTCGCGGCCGAGGACGAATGAGTCGTCATCAACACCCGTCACCGTGAGCGACGACCCGGCCGCCTGCGTGATCGACTCAACAACATTGGATGAGGCACCCGCCACGAGATTCAAGACATAGATGTCATCCGAAAGCGTGATGGCTGCCGTTGTATCAATCGTCGCGCTCGCGCCTGCATTGCCTGCAGGCCAAGCGGCAAGTGACTCGTCCTCGTTGTTCATCCAGTTGCTGTCAGAGAACGACCACACACCCGTCTCACCACCGCGCCACGTGTAATCGGCGTAGCGAACACCCGTGTTGACAATCTGGATGCCCGCAATGCCACAACGCGTTCCCGAGGGCGCGCCTTTCGTTGATCCATTCACCACAAACGACGAACTCGTGAGATGATTGACGCGGAAACAATTCTTCCCCTCAACGAGCGTCACCGTGCCCGTCGTTGAGAGGGCCTCACCCCACGCCGTGTTCGCGGCGGGGTAAACGGTTGTCGTATCTCCGCTCGTCACCGTGACGGGACCAAATTGCGTGAAACTATGGTCGCCGCCCATGTAGACATAAACATCATATTGCGAGTAAGGAATGTTGCTCACCTCAATCTTCGCGCCCGTGCCACCATCGTCCAGATAGCCAAAGAGCAACTCCGCATCAGCGTTCAGAGGCACCGCCGTTGATGAATCCGCCGAATATGCGCACGCGGCCGAGAGCGTCACCGAGATATCCCGTGAGCCGACCGAGCCATCGGCGCGGACTTCCTTTAGACTCGTCAGTGCGAGATTAACGGCATTTCCGTTCGACATCTCCGCAACCTGATTCCAGTTCGCCGCCGCCACGGGGAAAAGCCCCGCCGCGCCGAGTGTGATAGAACGACCCGGACGATTTGAGTTACCACCGATGACGCTCACACTCATTGAATCGCCACCAAGTTCATCTTCCGTTGAGAGGCTCTTCGTCTGAATAGTCAGGTTGCCATCGGCAATCGCAACCGTTGCGTCATTCACGACCGCGCCCTTGCGCGTCAAGACGGTGACACCGCCCGTTGGGACTTTCGTCGCCTTGATAATGTTGACAGGCGTTGTCATCGCCTCCTCAATCTGCGTGTTCGTCAGCATAACGGAAATCGCGCCCGCCGACTCGCCCAGCGTCTTCTCTGTGGGGCGCATCGAGCCCAATTTCCACGTGCCACCTGCGACAACAATCGTCTCGGCCTCAGGGAGACCCGCGAGAGAGACCGTGCCTGTCCGATCCGCCGCGCCCAACGTGAGCGTGCCTTCACCCTGAACGTGGCCACACACCGTTAGCATCGTCCCCGCTGGCGTGGCAATCGTGCCCGAATCAAAGATTGAAAGCGAGCCCTTCAATGACGCGCCGTCTTCGTAGGCGGCGATAAGACCGCCGTCCAACGTCGTCTCCGCCGCATCTGTCGCAAGGCCGAGCGCGCCGACCTCAAGCGTGCCGCCCATAAGAATATCGAGTGTGCTCAGGCTCACGCCACTTCCAACGATGCCGCGCGCCATCATACGACCTTTATCCGAGATAGACACGACAGGCTCGTTGTAGAAGTTGAGAACGCCATTCGTGACGGCGAAGAGGCCGCCTGTAATTTCAACAGGAACGGAGTAAGAGCTCCCCTCCGTGCAGCCAATCACCAGGCCACCTGTTTCATCCGTTCCTGTCGCCGTGCAGACGAACGTGCCGTCCGTCATCGTGAAGGACGTGCGCCCGTTCGCGCCGAAGTGCCACGCCGCGCCATTCGGGTTCACAGTCAACGTGCCGCCTGTGATTTCAATGCTTGCGACCGTCGGGGTTGAAAGCGCGTCACCCGTTGGGACGAGCGTCCAATCATCGCCCGCCTCAACAAGGAGCGTGACATCCGTGGAGTCAAAAACACCGGTCACCGTCGCGCCCTCAAACGAGAGGATGCCCGTCGTCGGAAGCGACGAGACCGCGAGGTTGCGACCTGTATTGATGAAATCAACGCGCCCCGACACATCGCAGTCGTATGTTGAAAAGACGCCTGTAATGTGCGCCGCGCCACCCGCGCCGACCGTGAGCGTTGCACCCTTGCCTTTCGAGAGCGTGACATCATTCGTGCCGCAGATGACGTTCGCGCCCGTGATATCCGGCCCCCAAACGACTGAGCCCGCGTAGCCCGAGAAGTCGAGCGTTCCCACCGTCAACGAAGAGGAGCCCGAGACCGTGAGTGTCGCGGCGCTTCCCGATGTGTTGACGACTTTAAGCGTGCCCAAGAAGACGTCCGTATCAATGTCAAGCGTTGCTGTCCCCGCGACATCAATCGTCGCCTCGGCCGTCGAGAAGGTCGCAACCTCCGACCACTTTGAGCCAAAGGCCGTGCCATTCGCCGTCCAATCGGCCGTATCCCACGTCGTCTCGCCCGTAATCGTCCGCGCATACGGCGAAGTCTTCACATCCTTCGTCGCGACGTAAAGGTCGCCGTTCAGAATCTTCGTTGCCGCAGTATCGTTCGGAACAACGAACTTTGAAAGATCCGTCGTCGCAAGATTCGCGCCCAAGAGAACCTTCGTCCAGCCCATCTCGGCAGCCTCGGAAACATCAAGGACGACCGATCCTTCAAGCGTGAGAGCCTTCGTGACTGTCAGCGCGGCGTTATTTGTAACCGCAAGACGCGCGCCATCTTCAAGAACAACATCGGCCTTCGCCGTACCATTAAGATAGAACGTACCGCCCGAGGCGACGGCAAGGTTCGCTTCCGTCTCGCCATTGAACGTGACTTCACCCGATGTCCAATAGCTACAAGCGGGAGCAGTCGCGTTTTGCGTGTCCACGACGGTGTCCTTGCCTGTAAGCGATTCCGTCACCGTCACCTTCCAAGCCGTTGGACAACGTGCATCAATATCAGCACCCGCAACACGATACGATGTAAACATCTCAATCGGCGAACCAAGCTCAATCTTAACGGCCAAAGTTGGTGTCGTTTGTGGATTTGAGTTTCCCGAGTAGGCATAGCCCCATCCTGTTCCTGCGTATCCATCAAACATCTTGACGAGTTCCGCCGAGCCCGTGTAGTTCGTAACATATCCGTTGTCGTCAGACCCATTAATCGTCATTGTCTCCGTCGCACTCGCCGATCCGCAGATATAGGACGCCGTCACCTTGGTGCCAACAGGCAAAGTCAGTTTCGCACCGTTATTGAAGAACTCAAGACCATTCACGATACATCCATCGTAGAGTTGCGTCCACAAATAGGCGTGCCCCGCGAACTTCGTCGCATTGAAAACAATCTTGCTAATCTTCGGGACGGACGTAAGTGTGCCCGTTAGATGAAGTGAGCCATCCTGCGCAACCGAGATAGAACCCGACGTGAGGTTTGTGAACGAGGCCTTGCCCGCCGTGACAACCGTCTTTGAGAGTGACTTCACATTCGGCTCAAACGAGGTATCACCCTGCAGGTAAAGCTCATTAAACCGAAGCAATGCCGTATCATCGCCCTTCTTGAAATTGTAGTGCGTCGTGCGGTTCGCAAAGTTGTTGTAGCCTGGGTTGATTTCGCCCATCACCGTAACAACCATCGTCTCGGCATCCGTCGCGTCAAAGAACTGAACCGACGAGCCGTCCGCATACGAAGTCTCCGTCTTCGTCTGCGTGAGCCACGTTTTATCGGTCTCGTTCGTGGACCAGTTACCATTTTTGCCACCCCAATCAAGGAAGCCGGCCGTGTTCATGAAATAACCATTGGATGTCGTGCTTCCTTCAAGCGGTGTCTCAAGATCGTTCTCGTTATAGACGAGCGCACCCTCCTCAAAGTCAAGGACGGCCTTCGTCGGATCCACGAGAAGATAGGCGGATGTTGCCACATCACCTGGCAGAATGAGCTTGCCCCCCTTCTTGATCGTCAGTCGCGTGATTGATGTGGACGGAATCGACTCCAGTTTCAGCGTCGCGCCCTCTTCAACCGTCACCGCGCCCGCCGCAAGAGAACTTGCGCTCTCCTGACCTGCGATCAGTGTGCCGCCCTTGACAACCACGCCACCTGTCGTCGTGTTTGAGGCGCGAAGTGCGAGCGTGCCCGCGCCCGTCTTCTCGATTGAGCCCGCATAATTGCCATTTTTAAGCGGAGTCTTAATGGTGAGCGTTGCATTCGTTTCAACATTCGCCTCGAACGCGCCCAAGACGCTCACGGTATTGTCGCCCGTCACCTCGTTCGTTCCAGAAAGTGCCTTTAGCGTAAAGCCCGCGTCCTTGACATTCGGGCCAAAGCCGACGCTCTTGTAATCGACCTTGATCGTTGAGTCCTTCATCGTCACCGCGCGCGAGAGATTCTCGGTTGCCCAATGCGGGTTTTCAATGATGCGCAAAGTCGCATTGTCAAGCGTGAAGAGCGGCACTTCTGCACGCAAGTCGCTCACGCCGCCCACATTGCACGTCTCAAGACGAAGCGCGGCATTCGTCACGCCGATCGTGAAGTTCTTTGCGAAAATACCGCCCTCGCGGCAACGGATCGCGTTCTCGGCCGTGCCACCCCCCACAAACGAAAGCGAATCAAGATCACGAACTTTTCCCGTCTTATCAAAATCAAGCGTGACGCCCGAACCCGTGAGGAGAACATCGCCGACATTCGTGAAGCGCGTGCCGACATAGCGCGTCGCCGTACCCTCGAACGTCAAGTTGCCCTTCGCCGCCGTCGTAAATTCAATGCCGTCCGCGCCAATGCCACCAGGCGCGTTCCACGTAATCTTTGACGCATCCGACGTCAACTTACTAAAGACCTTGAGCGTCTTATCACCCGAAATGGTGACCTCGCCACCCGCCGTCTCGGGCGAGACCGAGAGGTTCATAATCGTGATATCATTTGAGGCAACCGTGACCGACCCCGTGATTGAGGCCGTCAAAGCCGAATCGCCCGAGACAGATGTCGTATAGGCCACATTCGTGACGGCGGGCGCGAGGCGAACAAGCGGGTCGCCCATCGTATTCATGATGACGTAGCATCCCGCATTATACGTCGCGGGCGCAAAATTGCCCACGCGCTCAAAGACGCGGGCATGCCCCTTCAAGAACGCATTGGCCGCCGTGCCGTCACTATACTTGAAAAGTCCTTCCGCCATTGAGGATTGGATGAGAGGCGCATCATAGTTTTCAAAATCAAGCCCGCTGGACCATGTCTCGCGCGTGTTGTTCATCGTCACAAGCGCGCCGCCGTAGGGGTTCAAGATCGCCGCCTCGCCCAAGCAGAGGTTTCCATACTGGTAACTGCTGATATCAAAACGCCCCGTACGGCAGGCGTAGATGAAGTCGAGGAACTTCTGAATACGCGAGGTCGTGAAGAAGTTGTAGGCTTCAAATGGCGAGGCCGTCTGGTCTTGGCCGTGGCTCGTGTGGACATTGATTTCAAGATCGTTATTATAAATTTGCGCGGCTTCGCCCTCGGAGCTCGCGTGATACGTTCTGACGAGCGGGCGGTTGGCAGCGATTCGTTCGCGAATAATACCGCGCGTCCAGTTCTCCCAGTCGGCGATGGCGGAATTATGGCTCGCGCTCCACAGATTGATGCCATTATCAAAAAACGCATGCTCGCCCGCAATACGGTCTGACGTATTGCCGTGATAGCGATATTCGCTGAACGTGTTCTGACCCGAGAAGCCCGCCTTGAAGTTGCCCTGGAAGTTGCCGTCCGCACTTTCAACGCGCTTCAACTTTTCAATGAGACCCTTCACCTGCTGTTCCGCCGTGTAGGTGCGTGTCGCCTTCGCCTTAATGCCCGTCACATAGGCCGACTCGCGCACGGGGAAGCGGAAGCAGGCAATCTCAGGCGTCCAGTCAACCTGATTCGCGCTTTCGCCCGCGAGGTAAGTTCCATCACCGTTGTAATCCCAAACCTCTTTGCCACCATTCATGATTTCCATGCACGAATAGTAGAGGTCTGAACTGTTGTTCATATTGTTAATCGCGTAGACATAGCGCGTCGGAATTTCCTTCTCGCGATTATACGTCCCCTTCGCGCAACCCGCGCCGAGAATCGCATATTTGAGGTGGTGGGTATTATAGAGATATTCAAGGTATTTATGAATCTTAAATGCATCATCTCCACCAACGCTCGCGTATTCCTCATAAATCTCCGCCGTGTTCTTGACGATGATGTTGAGATCGGGATGCGTCGTCTTGCGATATTCGACATAAAGCGGCCAGAGGTTCGTGAAGGCGGGCGGCGTGATGACAACCATGTCAATCGTTTCTTTGACCGACGTCGCATTGAGCGGACGCTTTATGACAGAATACGTGACCGTCACGCGCAGGCTCTTCGCCTTTTCAAGCGTCCCCTCAACGCCATTCCAACGATAAGGCGTCACTTTCAAAAGAAGCGCGCTCTCGCCCGCCAACGTTGCCGTCGAGGCCTCAGCCGCCTCACGCGGATACGCCGCCGCGCCGAAATACTGCGCGTCCTCTTTCGCGGCCTTGGGTGCCTCGCCGAGAAGGCGCGGCACGCGGTTGATCGCAGGGCGCGAGACACCTTCCATCGTCTCCCACTCGGCATCAATCGTCACCGACTCAATAACGGCGTCTTTCTGGAACGCTTCCTTGCAAACGAGGAACGGCAAATCCGGCGCGCCCACAGGGTCAACGGACGACCTCAAGTCACCACCCGAAATTGAGAGCCGCCCGTTCAATTCGGTATACGAAACAGACGCGTCCCAGTTTTCAGGTAGCGACCAGACGCAAGTTCCCGCTTCAAGACGCAAAAACGCGAAAACGAACGCGAGTGCGCAAACAAGTGCTTTTGTTTTCATGACCTTAACCTCCGTGCCTTTTCGTAAATGGATTTCACTTCTCCTCGACGAGGGGCGCAACGAGTGCCGAGACCGTCTTCTCGGGCAGAACGAAGACGGCTTCGGCCGACCCAATTGTCGCATACCGCCCGTCCTTTGTCTTCGCGCCGATGAAGAGGTTGCGACGAATCGCCCCGCTCTTTTCCTGATCGATGGAAATCGTGTAGAAAGGTGTCTCAAGACCAAAACGCGACAAGTCGGCAGTGGAAGACGAGAGCGCGACAATCCGCGCGGCGAGAAGCGGGTTTAAGACGGCGAGAAGATCCTTAAGAGCCTCCTCGCGAACGGCACGACGCATCTCCGCGCCCTCAACCGTCCACGTGTGGTGCTCGCGGTTTTGGACAAGTCTCAAGGCCTCACCATCCGCGCCTGGCGTGATGACAAGCCGCCGCACGAGCGCGGCATCAATCTTGACAATCTCCTTTGAACGCAAATCGGCGAGCGTCGTCTCACCCAAAAGCGCCTGTGCCGAGACGACGGATGCCTCGCCATTCGTGGAGACCGAGACGCGCACACCCTTGGGATCGAGGTCGGCCGTCGTGAGGGCGAGAAGGCGCGTTAAGAGCGCGGCGACGCACGCCCCATCGGCGTGTGCCGAGACGGGCGACTCAAGGCGCCACTGACCGCCTTCGCCACGCGAGAGAACGCAGGTGAGATCGCCCGCACGAAGGGTCAGAGCCGAGACGGCCGACTCCTCTAACGGGAAGAGGCGGCGGTCGACCGCCGTTGGCGTAACGAGGTCAAGCGCGGTAGTCTTCAGATTGTCGGCAATCAAAACCACGAGGTTCATGTCATGGACGAGCGCATACGTCTCGCCCGCCTCAGCGGCACGTCCGAGACGGAGGCGACGATCCACGCCGTCCTGACAGCGGAGCGTGAGAATCAGCGCGCTCTTCTCATCAAGCCCATAGCCAACAAGGCGCGATTCAGGAATGTGCTTCACATCGTTCGTCGCGACAGAAAGCCCGTGAAATGACGTCACGCGCGCGGCCACGAGCGCGGACAAGAAAGCCTCAACCTTCTTCGCCGAAACAGCCCGCCCCTCGCTCCGCCATTCACCCGCCTCGCGCGAGAAGGAAGCGTTCGCCCCATCCGTGCCGCGCAACTCAAAGCCCGTCACGAATGAGCCGTCGTAGGGAAAGACACTCCGCGAGCGGGCATCGTCAAGACTGAGATTCGCCGACTCGTAGACGGCGCGCGGGAGAACGCGCACAAAGTCAGAGCCTGAGACGGCGGCGTAGACGCCATTGGACGCGGGCGTTAAGTGGCCGAACGAGACAACGCGCGTCTCAACACCGTCCGAAAGCGTGAGGCGGAGCGCGGGCGCAACGAGGCCGAAGTCCTCACGTGTCACACCGAGCTTTGTCATCTGCGCGACGGAGAGCGTATCGAGAACATCCGTCAGCATAAGGTCATCAAGAAGGTGGAGAACCCGTGGCTCGTCAGCGGGCCCTGAGGCGGGCGAGACAAGGTGCCAGGCTCCATCGCGCGCGAGAACAATGTCTTCGCCATCCGCGCGCGCGATTCGGAAGGAAGTCGGCTCAAACGCAGGGTCAACGAGCGTCTTCGAGGCGCGATCAAAAAGGCGCGGCGTGCGCAACACAAAGAGCAGATTGAGCGCGACGGAGACGGCCGCCACGACGAAGAGGAGGAGAATGGTGCGAGCACGCATCATGCGCGAAGCCTCCTTCTAACAACGACGAGAGCCATCACAGCAAAAACGCCGAGCGGAATCGCGCCCACGAGAATGATGAAGAGTCGACCACGCGCGGCGCGGTCAAGCCCCGTGACGAAAATAGACGCATCATCCTCCGCGCCCTCCACACATTCCGCGCTCGCGAGGAATGAGACTGCGTTGAGAAAGAACGCGACATTGGCACTGCCACGCGCGGCGATGGCACCATTTGAAACGAACGAGGCATCGCCCACCGCGACGAGACGCGTTGGACGGACGGCAACATCGCGACCGACATCCCCGCCGCGCTCAACGGCAGCGACGACGGCCGACGCGCCGACCTTCGCAATGGGCGTAAAGACGAGGTGATCGGCACCCGACGATGTGCGAACGACGGCCGACGGCTCAAAGGAGACGGGGCGCTCAAGAACGAGGCGCGAGGCGAGGAGATTTTGCGAGATAACGTGGGGAGAAAAGTCTGTGACGACGACATCCGTCCCCGAATTCGTGCGCGCGTCTTTAATCGGCGTGAGGGTGGCGTGAAGCCCCCAGGCCGGCAAAAGCGGCAAGACGCCCCCTTCCGTCGACGCGCCCGCGAGGACGAGAAGCCGCCCACCGCCACGCAAGTAAGCGTCGAGGCGGCCCCACTCGGCGCGCGAGAATGTCTCGCGTGCACCCGCGACAATGATGAGCGCGCAGTCGGGCGGAATCGTGCCGTCGGCGGCCAGATTAAGGGTGCGACTTGAATAGCCGTTACGCGCCAACTCGCGGCGGATGTCGCTCATCCCCCACGGGCCGTAGTCATCGGCCGAGGCTTCGCCGTGCCCCGTCGTCCAGTAGATTTCGCGACGCTGTGGGGGCATAACGCAACTACGCAAGGCCTCAACGAGCGCGCGAGAAGTAAGCGGCTCATCAAGGCTCAGCGTCGTCACGCGGTGCGCCTTCTCAAAAACAAGGGTCTTTTCTTTCACGCCCAGACGGACGAGACGCTGTGCCGCGCCGAGATCCCAAGCAGGGTCAACGAATTGAAGTTTGACCGAGAGGGTCGAAAGCGCGTCGGCCTGATGCTTCAAGGCGCGAAGCGCACGCGCGACTGCGCGGTAAGAGGGCGACGTGCGCGGCAAGAAGGCCGTCACAACAACGCGCCCCGAGGCATCCGAAAGAATCGCCCGCATCCGCGGCGAAAGCGTCTCTTGGGTGTCAGCCTCAACGTCAAAAACAGCATCAAAGCGGAACGCGAGCGTTGAAAGAGAGAGCGTTGAAACAAAGGCTAAGAAGAGAGCCAGCGCCGTTGAGAGCGATGCACGTGAAAGACGGCGGTTCGCGAAGCGCACGAGTTGAATGACCTTCGTCGCAAAAAAGAGGCAGAAAACAACGAGGAAAATGGCGGCGAGGATGGGCCCCGTCGAGAGAAGACCCGATGAGAAGTCCGAGACAACGGCGTCAAGCGGCATCTCGTTGAATGCGGTCGCGGGGCTCTTTGACCAAAGTCGCGCGGCCGCCCAGAGTGCGCGGGGCAGGGCGACGAGCAGCGCGAGGGAAGCGAGCGCGGCGGCGAAAGGACGCGCGAAGAGCGCACTCGCTGCTGTCGCGGCCGAAGCGAGAACGGCGCCCTCAAGGGCGAGCGCAAAGAGGCCTGGAAGAAGCGTGAGAAGACCGACGCTCGCGACGGCGCGTGGGGCGAATGCGGCGAGAGAAGCGAACGCGGCGACGAGCGAGAGACACGTCGCGATCATGAGGAGAATAAAGAGCCCGAGAGCCTTGCCGAGAACGAGGTCACGCTCGGGTACAGCGACCGAGAGGAGCATATCCAGTCGACCCGTGCGACGCTCCTCGCTCCAAACATCAGAGGCGAGAAACGCGGCGAGAAACGGCAGAACGAGCGAGACGCTCGTCGCCCAGAGGGTTGCAAATGTCTCGCGTGTTCCCTCGGCATCAGCAAGGCGAAAGGCGAAAACGGCGAGCGACGCGGCGAGGAAGAGGCTCACGAGAAACGCCGTCGTCATAAGGTTTCGCGCGCGCGAGAGTGTGCGGCGGCACGTGATGGAAACGGGCGTCATGACGCACCCCCCTTCCACGCATCACGGAGGCGCGCGAGAAGATCTTCTTTCGTGCCGCCCGCCGCCGAGAGGGTCTCGGCAAGCGTGCCATCGCGCAGGACAAGAAAGCGCGTCGTCCAAGAGACGAGGTCGTTGAGTTCGTGACCCGTCACAATGACAGACGAAAAGGCCGCCGCCTCTGAGAGAATCGCGGCCGAGCTCTCACGCATCTCAACATCAAGACCCGAGAGAAAGTCGTCAAGAAGGAGAACGCGCGGGCGCAGGAGAATCGCGTCCGCAAGGGCCACGCGCTTCTTGAGACCGAATGAAAGCGTGCGAATCGCGTGGCGCAGAACAGGCGAAAGCCCACACATCTCGGCGGCCTCGGTCACGCGACGGCGGACGCGCTTTGAAAGTTCGCCTTTGAGGCACGCGCGGTACGTGAGGTACTCCTTCACGGTCATGTCCTCGTAGAGGGCGGGGCGCTCGGGCAAGTAGCCAATTTGGCGGCGGTAGCGCAACGTGTCGGCGAAGGCGTCACAGCCGTCAAGAAGCACGCTCCCCGTCTCGGGGACGAGCAACGTGGCGAGAGATCGCATGAGTGTCGTCTTGCCAACGCCATTGGCTCCGACGATGCTGACGATCTCACCGGGCGAGACGAGAAACGAAACATCCCGAAGGATGCTTTTCCCTCGGTAGCCAAGAGCCAGGTTTCGTACCTCGAACATAGATATTCATTATATCAAAAAAAACGGAAGAATGGCGAAATCATGCGACTCCAATGACGAGAGTGCAGAACGTGTAGAGAACCTGCAAGAGACGGCAGACTGGGGACGTCAGTAGAGAAAACCAAAAAGCCAGAGCGGGATCTTGTTGCCGCGGCCGACTTCGATGTCGTCGCTGACGACATAGCTTTCGGGAATGTCCTTGATCTGGTCAAAGCCCTTGCCGCGTCCCCCAATCTCGAAGAGAAACTTCCCGTCGATGACGAAATCTCCCTGCTGCGGCGTGACAACGCCATGTCCGGACGCCTTCAGTTGGTTCACGAAGAACGTCTCGCGCACCGCGCCGACGTCAGGATTCGCGACAAGCGCGTTCATGAGGTTTGGATCGCCGAGGAAAACCTTCTCGACCGTCCCCAGCCGCTTCAACTTCGGCTCGGACAGGCTCGAGCGCACGGTCTGAATCAGCTCGGCCGCCTCCAACATGCCGAACATCCGGACGCCCGCATTCCTGTCCGTCTCCAACTCGCGATAGAGATTCGTCATGTTCGGCGTCTGCGGACAGCTCCCTGCGAGGATCATCAGCATTTTCTTCGCCTTGCGAATCGTCGCCTGCGTGATGTCCATGACGGATGGGACGTCCGTCTCCAGAACGCTGCTCACGACTTCGGACAAACGTTGCCCGAACTGGTTGGAAACCGAGCGATAGATCGGGTAATAGCCTTCCGTCAGGTAGCGTCTGAAGAGAGGAAGAATCTTGACTTTGTTTGTGATCGCATCCGCAATCTCACGATGCGACTTCAAGACGTCCGACAGCGTCTGCGCCTCAATGCTCAAGATGCCTTCCAACTGGAGAAACTCGCGGAACGACAGGCCCTTCAGGTCATACACGGCCTGGCGTCGCGAGAGATCGGCGCGGGAGGACGTCAGCTTCAGGATCGACGAGCCGCTGTAGACGATATTCAACTTCGGATAGAAGTCGCAAATTGTCTTAACGAGCGACTGCCAGTTCTCGGCATGGTGAACTTCGTCGAGAAAGACGTGCGTGTAGCCATTTGCGTAAAGCCAGTCGATGACGGAGAGGACGTCGTGCGAGGCGAACCAGAGATGGTCAAGGGCCAGATAGACCGCCTTCTCGCTTCGTGCGCCGAACGCCTCCTTAATGTGCTGAAGGATGAGGGTCGTCTTGCCTGTCCCCTTCGGCCCTTTGATGCAAATAAGGCGGTCATTCCAGTCGATCTCCTGCGCAAGAGAGCGACGAAACGTCATGTCGGTTTCCGCCACCAACCTTTCCGATGCTTCAAGAAGCGGTTCGATTTCCTTCATGTCCATTCGGATGAGCCTTTCGAATGAGTGTTTAAAAACATCTATTACAACAGACAATCAATGTTTAGAAACATTGACATTGTACCAAAACTCTTGTGCATCCGTCAAGAGCGTCGCGCTGTCATTTTTTGGGGACAGACCCCTCATTCTTATGGTTCTAATCCTTTTTTGCTTGTTTGTGTTTGCGGGTTCTTTTCCCCACATCTCATGAGAACGCAACAGCGTGAAAAAATCTACAGGAAAAAAATGGTAAAATATCCGTATGCAGCAGAAATGCTTTTCAGCCGACGACCTCTCAAAGGCGTTTTCCGAAAACCGGGAGCGCCTGCTCGCCATCGTCCGAAAACGGCTGAACCCCATCCTGCTCCGCCGCCTTTCCCACGAGGACGCGCTCGCCGAATCGTATGCGGCCTGCGCTCGGCGTGTGCCTCGCGGCCGTCTCCTTCTCGGCGTTCCTCGTCACGCTCGTCGTCGCCTACCTGCACGCCGAGCGCGCGGTCGAACCGCGCGCCGAGCGTTTCCCAGAGAACGGCGACATCAAGCAGGCGGCGCGGCAGCTCGAACAAGCGCGGAAGGCCCGCGCCCGCGTCAGGACGCGCGCAAATCGGAGGCCGGCGCCCCCAAGGTCAGGCAAGCGTTGACTCTCGACCGTCCACGATGT
>CAVHJW010000006.1:0-29755 GCA_963636335.1 bacterium | reverse complement strand
GCGATGTCTTGCAGGCTTTAATCTTCGCAACAGGGCCTTCACAGACGAGATTGCCGCCGTTGTCGCCGCCACCAGGGCCTAAGTCAATGATCCAGTCCGCACAGCGCATAACATCAATATTGTGCTCAATGACAACAATCGTGTTGCCCTGATCGCGCAAGGCGAGCAAGATTTTCATCAATTTCGCAACATCGTCAAAGTGAAGCCCCGTCGTCGGTTCATCAAGAAGATAAAGCGTCTTGCCCGTCGAGCGGCGCGAAAGTTCTGTTGCGAGTTTAATACGCTGCGCCTCGCCACCCGAAAGTGTCGTTGCCGCTTGTCCCAATTGCACGTAGCCGAGACCCACGTCAACAAGCGTCTTCATCTTGCGCGCCAAGGACGGCACTTTCGCAAAAAACTCGTAAGCCTCTTGAACCGTCATCGCAAGGACGTCTGCAATGTTCTTGCCGCCATAGGTCACCTCAAGCGTTTCGGCGTTGAAACGCTTGCCACCGCATTGCTCACACGTCACGTAGACATCAGGCAGAAAACTCATTTCAAGTTTCTGCACGCCGTCGCCGCCACAAACCTCACAGCGCCCGCCCTTCACGTTGAACGAGAAGCGTCCCGCCGTGTAGCCACGCGCCTTGGCCGATTCCGTCTGCGCGAAGAGTTCGCGGATCTCAGAGAAGAAGCCAACGTAGGTCGCGGGATTCGAGCGCGGCGTGCGCCCAATCGGCGATTGATCAATCTCAATAACCTTGTCAAAATGTTCAAGCCCTGTCAATTTGCGGAACTTGCCTGGCTTATCCTTCGCGCCGTAAAAATGTTGCATGAGGGCGCGCTTCAAAGTCTCGTCGATAAGCGTTGACTTGCCCGAACCCGACACGCCCGTCACGACCGTGAACGAGCCGATGGGGATGTGAACGGTGATATTCTTGAGGTTGTGTTCGGATGCGCCTGAAAGAGTCAAGAAGGTCGCTGAGGTTTTTTTGTTCTTGTTGCTTTCGCTGAACACGGAGGTAACGGAGGTGGGGAGACACGGAGAATTTCGCGAACCCGCGACCGCCGCAACGCTCTTTCGCCCCGTCAAATAATCGGCCGTGAGACTCTTCGCCTTGAGAAGCCCCTTGAAGTCGCCCTGATACATGAGTTCTCCGCCCGCACGCCCCGCGCCAGGACCCAAGTCAATGATATAGTCTGCGGCGCGCATCATCTCCTCATCGTGCTCAACAATGACGACCGTGTTGCCGCGATCGCGTAGCCCCTTCAACGTCGCAATAAGGCGTTCATTGTCGCGCGGATGAAGACCAATCGTCGGCTCATCAAGGACGTAGAGAACGCCCGTCAAGCCCGAGCCAATTTGCGTCGCAAGACGAATGCGCTGCATCTCGCCGCCGGAGAGCGTTGAGGCGGCGCGGTCGAGCGTCAGGTAGTCAAGCCCGACGTCGAGCAGGAACTGAAGACGACGAATAATCTCAGAGAAGATGTCGCGAAGAGCGGAAATCTTATTGCCGTTGCTTTCGCGTAACACGGAGGTAACGGCGTTTGAGAACCCCTCGAAGAACGCCTTCGCATCGCCAACGGGCATCGCCATCACCTCGGTGATTGTCTTGCCGGCAATTGTTGCGGCGCGCGAAAACTCATTGAGCCGCGCGCCGTGGCACGTGGGGCAAACGCGATAACTCTGATACGCCTCGTATTTTGCGCGCGTCTCATCGTCCTCGGCCTCATCAAGACGCTTTTGCAAAACAGCGAGCACGCCCTCAAATGGACGATCAACCGAGCGCCACGGCAAGACAAGATCTTCCTTAAAGCCATGCATCAAGTTATGACGAAACGTCGCCGGAAGTTTTTCGTAAGGCGTCTCAAGTTTCACCTTGTTCTGCTTCGCAATCTCCTCCAAGAGCGCGTTGTAGTACATGATCGCGTTGTGCCCCGCGCGCCGCCAAGGATGAATACACTCGCGCAGGGGGAGCGTCTTGTCGGGCACAATCAAATCTTCATCAAAATAATAAAGTTGCCCAAGACCACTACACGTTGGGCACGCACCAAACGGTGAGTTGAACGAGAATGAGCGCGGCTTTAATTCATCAAACGAGATGCCGCAATCGGGACACGCATTCAGTTCGGAGAAAGTCGTGAGCGTGTTATTTTCGGAAGAAGACAGCCCTTCCACCATCATGAGGCCGCGCCCCGTCTTGAGCGCGAGTTCAACCGAATCGGTGAGGCGCGTGCGATCGCATGGGAGAACAAGGCGGTCAATGACAACGTCAATTGAGTGCGCCTTCTTCTTGTCGAGGTCAGGGACTTCTTCAAGAAGATACATCGCGCCATCAACTCTCACGCGCGCGAAGCCGTTGCGCTTCAAGCCCGCAAAGATTTCTTCGTGCCGCCCCTTCTTGCCCTTCACGAGCGGGGCGTAAAGGATGACCTTCCTTTTTATGTTGCTTTCGCTTAACGTCGAGCCAAGAAGTGTGTCTACGATTTGCTCCGCCGACTGGCGCGTCACGGGCTTGCCGCAGTGCGGGCAGTGCGGCGTTGCGAGTGAGCCAAAGAGAATGCGCAAATAGTCGTGAATCTCTGTGACGGTCGCGACAATGGAGCGCGGATTGCCGCTCGTTGTGTGCTGCTCAATTGAGATTGCCGGTGAGAGGCCTTCAATCTTTCCAACATCTGGCTTCGCAAGGCGATCCAAAAATTGGCGCGCATAGGCCGAGAGCGACTCAACATAACGACGCTGCCCTTCGGCATAAAGCGTATCAAACGCGAGCGAAGATTTGCCGCTCCCCGAAAGACCTGTGATGACGGTCAACGAGTTGCGCGGAATCGTGACATCAATTCCCTTCAGATTATGCATGCGCGCATCGCGAATGACGATATCAGACATCTTGCCGCCCCTTCCAAAACGCACGAATCCACGCCCGTTCGCGCCGCCGCATCGCCTGACGCTCGGACGTCTCGTGATCGTCCGCGCCCGAAAGATGATCCATGCCGTGCGCGACATAAAGAAGAAGTTCGTCATCGGCGCACGTTCCGTGTGCCGCAGCGTAATCAAGCGCGCGACAGGCGTTGACGTAAAGCTCACCGTAGACGCCCGCAGGCTCGGGAGGAATCGCCTCGTAGCCTTGCGTAATAACATCCGTCGCGCCTTCAACGCCCATAATGGCGCGGTGGACGGCATCGCTCGCACCGTCGTCCTGCAGAATAACGGTCACCTCACGAAATGGCACGCCGATGCGCGCCGAGGAGCGCGCGGCAAAGGACAACGCGGCGGCCTTCAAGGTCGCGCGCGTGATCTTGAACGCCTTGGGGAGAGGCCCCGTAAGCGTAATGATCGTCTTCATCCTAACTTTGAGACATCGAGCGCGAGAAGAAACTCAGGGTTCGACTGCGTCTTTTTAAGAGAATTGAGAACGGACTTCATCGCACTTTCAGGACCCGCCGCCGCGAGAGCACGGCGCAAGCACCACGACTTCTCAAGCTCAATGGGGTCAAGGAGGAGATTCTCCTTGCGCGTCCCAGACTTCTCAATATCCATTGCGGGATAAATGCGCTTGTCGGCAAGGCCACGGTCTAGGACGATCTCCATATTGCCCGTACCCTTGAACTCCTCAAAGATGACCTCGTCCATACGCGAGCCCGTGTCAATGAGACCCGTCGCAATAATCGTGAGCGAGCCGCCGCCCTCAATGTTACGCGCCGCGCCAAAAAAGCGCTTCGGACGATGCATCGCGAGCGCATCAACGCCGCCCGTCAGGATTTTGCCCGAGTGCGGCTGGACGGTGTTGTAGGCGCGCGCCATGCGCGTGATCGAGTCCATGAGGATGATGACATCTTTGCCGTTCTCAACTTGGCGCTTCGAAAATTCAAGCACCATCTCCGTCACGTTGACGTGGTGCTGCGGCTCTTCGTCAAAGGTCGATGAAAGAACCATCGCCTTTGTGTTGCGCTGCATATCGGTCACTTCCTCGGGACGTTCGTCGATGAGCAGGATGATGAGAATCGCCTCGGGGTAGTTCTTCGAAATCGCGTTCGCCATTTTCTGGAGCAGGACGGTCTTGCCCACGCGCGGCGGCGCAATGATGAGGCCGCGCTGGCCGAAGCCGATGGGCGCGAAGAGGTCAATGACGCGCGTTGAAAATTCCTTCGGGTCTGTCTCAAGGATAATGCGGCGGGTTGGGAACGTCGCCGTCAAATTCTCAAAGTGGATGACGCGCGCCGCAACCGACGGCTCCTTGCCGTTCACGGTCTGAACGTTGCCGAGGCAGAAGAAACGATCTTTGTCGCGGGGGTCGCGAATCGGCCCCTCAATGAGGTCGCCTGTCCTTAAGGCGTGGCGGCGAATCTGCTGCTGCGTGACGAAGACATCCTCAGGATAGGCGAGAAAGTTATTCTTCGCCGAGCGCAAAAAGCCGTGCCCCTCGCGAACGATTTCGAGGCAACCCGAGGCGAGAACGCCGCCGCCGTGCTGAAGATATTGGCGGATGGCGGCAAAGATGAGTTCATGCTTGCGGTAGGAGCCCAGCTCCTCGGCGGCCGCACCCGGCATCATGCGCTCCACAATCTGCGGCGCGGGCCACGTCTGAATATCCGAAAGGCGATACTCCGGCATCTCGGGGTTGCGATTCGGATTGATGGGGCTGATCGCCTCCTCCGCGCGCGCCTCCGTCGGAAGCGGTGCGTTGAGAAGCGGATTCACCGACTCTTCGCCATTCGCGCCGCGCAGGGGCGAGTTATTTTTCTGCCCCATCTTGCCGCGCATAAACTTCTTGCCGAAGGGCTTTTGGAAGCGCCGGCGGTTCTGGGAGCCGTCATTCGCGCGGGGCGTCTGAGCCTCTGCTGGGACATTCGTTTCGTCTGCCATTTCTAAGCCAGGTAATGAATGAATCTGTCTTTAATTTAAGCTCGTCAAGTGAGCCGTCGTTCTGAATCACGTAATGTGAGCGAGCGGCCTTTTCCTCAACGGGAAGTTGCGACGCGAGGCGGGCAAGCGCCTCCTCGCGCGAATAGCCGCGGGTCGTCATCATACGCGCAATCTGATTTTCACGCGACGAGACAACAGAGGCTATTATATCAAAATTTCCGTCCCAATGCACCTCGAAGAGAAGGGGGACGATGACGAGACGAATCGAGGTTGGATGAGGCGTATCTAACGAAGATGATTGTGTCGCGGGAAGCCCTTGATCCAGAAACGCATCAAGGCGCGCTTTAACAATCGGGTGAAGTTTTGCCTCAAGGGCGCGCCGCTTCTCGGGGTTGGAGAAAACCTCGGCGGCGAGGCGACGGCGCTCGATGGGGTCTGGCAAAAGTTCGTGAACGACGTCGTCCGCGTCAAGCGTCTCAACACCCCCCTCACGCAAGAATCGCGCCACAGCCGACTTGCCGCAAGCAATGCCGCCCGTAAGCGCGATTCTCATTTTGGGACGCGTCAGTTCGCCGAGGGCGCAGCCTTCACGGTGCTGTCGCCAACGGATGTTTCGTTCACCTTGAGCTCGCGACCAGACGGCGTGATGAGGCGGCCCGTCACGAAGATGAGGAGGTTGCGCTTGATTGTCTGCTCCGCATGGCTACGGAAGAGACGACCGATGAACGGCAGGTCGCCGAGGAACGGCACCTTGTCATCCATCGCCTTGCGCTGTTCGGTGATGAGGCCGCCCATAACAACCGTCGCGCCAGGCGTAATGGAGACCTTTGAGTCAATCGAACGCACGTGGAAGAACGGCTGTTCCATCGGAGCCTCATAGTAGGTGATGTTGTTGCTCTTATTGCCACCCAGGAGGCTTGAGTACATCTGCGAGACCGCGTTCCAGTAGTTCGCAATGATGCCTTCCTTGAGCGTTTGGTCGGCCGGTTCCGCATTATTGAACGGCGCGGTGAGCTCACCGAGGTTCAAGTCACCCACACTTGAGTTACCTGAGAACGGAATGCGCATGCCGTAGTTCTTCCACGTCGGCTCATCAACGACCTGCGGCTTCAACTCAAGGTCAATTGTGCCGCCGTTCGCCTCGGAATAGGTCGGCGTGACGTCAAGGATAACACCCACTTCGCGCATCGTGAAGTTCTGCGGCTCAACAATCGCGAGGACGGCCGACTGGCTACCACCCGAGTAAGAGCTCGACGAGGAGCTCGACTGGAGCTGAACATCGTAATCCTGCGGATAGATGTACTCCGTCACAATTTTGATGACCGCGTTCTCGCCCGACTTCGTAACGACCTTCGGAGCCGAGAGAAGGTCGGTGTCGCTACGCTGCGCGAGCATGTGGAGAATCATCGAAAGATCCGCCTGACCGAGGAACGCATTGACGCGCATGAACTGGTCGTTGTACGCCGCGCTGTCGCCCGAGATATGGTTGCCCGACGTTGAGAGGTAACGCCCACCCATCGAATAAGTACGATTGCCATCGCCATCCGTCGTCTGCGAGTAATCCGAGACGCCGCCAATGGCGTTGACACCGAAGTTCGGATAGCGACCCGTGCTCGCCGACGAGGACGACGTGCCCGTATTGACCTTGCCGCTTCCATCATAGGTATTCACATTCCCCGAGGACGAGCTCGACGAGGAACTACCAACATACTTATTGTAGTAGTTCTCGCCATTCAAGTGGAGTGCCTGCGCAACCTTGTTGTCAAGGCGCAAGTTGTAGTCGCTATTGAGAATCCACTCAAAGCCGAGGGAGTTCAAGTCCTCCTGCGAGACCTCGACGAAGCGCGTCTCGATTTCAATGAGCTGCGGCTGGCCACCAAGTTCATCCAAGACCTTCTCAAACTCAGCGAGGTTCTCACGCGTGTTGCGGACATAGAGTTTGCCAAGTGCCTTGATGTGCTTAATGGACGAACCTTCAGGCCACTGGACACCCATCTCCGTGAAGAAGGCCTTCCAATCTTGACCCTCGCTCCCTTCTTCCTCACTATCGGAAGAGCGATTGCTTGAGCCGAAGCCCGGACCGCCCATTGACTTCAACTCTTCGGACGCCGTGCTCACGCGCTCAACGAACGCCTCAGGGACGTTATACTTGCGCGCGATGAGCTCAGCCGTTGACATGTCTTGCGGCATAACCATCACGACCTGACCGCTCACGATGAACTTGTAGCCAACCGAGTCGCACACGAGTTTCATCGCCTCGTAGAAGGTGAGGTCGCTCGCCATGATCGTCTGAATCGGCTCAAGACCATTCGTTGGCTGCGTCGACTCTTCCTCGTTCGAGGCGCTCGCCGTGAAGTCATCTTCCTCATGCGTCTCGGCAACCTGCGTCTTGATGGCGCCCGGCGGTGTACGGAGAACAAAGTTGAAGCCTCGCTTCTCCGCCGGGATATCCGGACGGTCATAGTCACGCGAGGCCTGACGGAAGAATTCAACCGCGTCAATAATTGTCGCCGGCGGCTTAAACGAAATGCTTGGAAGCTTCATCTCTTTCATGCGCCGAAGAATTGTCTGCTCCTGCGTACGCTCGGGGTCATCGCCCGTCTGCGCCTTCACTGTCTCAGACGACGTCACCGAAAGCTGCGTCGCATTCGCCGTGTAGGCAGGACGCCACGCCTGATCCACATCAGCGATCATCATCTCGCGCGCCGATGCGCGCTCCTTCTCACGGATAAACTGACACTTCTTACCGATTGCGCTCCGAATGCGAAGGGCCTCTTCATTATAAGGATCCGACACGAGCACAACATCGCACTCCGCGACGGCCTTCTCCATATCGCGCAACGCAAGATACTGGCGCGCACGACGGAGGTGGCGACGAATCTGTTCGCGCAGGGTCTTGTAGCCCGCATCGCTCTTCACCTGACGAGATTCCTTCACCGCATCCTCAGGCTCGGGCGCAGTGCCCGCCTTCCACTTCTCAAGCATACGCTGCGCCTTCGGGTGACCCCAGTCGCGCGCCTTCGTCATATCATCCAGCGCCGCCGCGCCGAGACCACGGTTCCACTTCTGAACAGCCGAACGGTAGAACGCGGAGGCGATGCCCTCCTTGCAACCGTTGCGAAGCGTCTTCGTCGTCTCGCGGTCGCCCAAGAGTTTGACGGCACTTGTGAAGTAGCCAATCGCCTCGTCGTACTTCTCATTCTTCATCGCCTGTCGCGCCTCGCGAATCTGGCGCTTGGCCTGTTCATCGAGCGCACGACGGCGGAGACGCTCCATCGTCGCAACATTGTCGAGAAGCTCATCGTCGGGGCTCGCAGGACGCGCCACGGACGATGCCGCAGATGCCTCCGCATCAAGATCCTTCCAAAGATTCGCATCGTCATAGGAGTCATCCGCCTCAGACTCCTTCACCACGGGCGGAACAGGCGTTGCCGCCGTCGGCGCATCGGCCACCGTCGCGACAGCAGGCTCATCCTTCGCGGGCGCGGGCTCTTCAGCAGCAACAGGCTCTTCAGCAGGAGCGGCAGGCTCTTCGGCCACGGCCGTCGCCTCAGCCACTGACGGCTCCGCGGCAACGGGCTCCGCCGCTGCGGGTGCCGGTTCCTCGGCCTTCTCATCGGACGCGACAGATGCCTCCGAATCAAGCGCCTGAAGAAGGCTGTCAAGATCGTCCTGCGCAAAGACGGAAGAAGCGAGAGCCGTGCCGACAACCGTCGCGCCAAGAGCGAAGAATTTCTGGATTTGTGTCATATGTAAGAGCCTCTACTGTCGAGTTTCAATTAAAAATTATACTAAATATCGCCGTCTCATTCAAGAGTCTTCACGATTTCCGTCTTGCGCGTCGCCGCGTTCTCAAGGGTCACCTCCGCGCCCTTTCCGACCGCCTTGACACCCTTGACGTGATAGACCGTGCCATTCAAGTTAATCTCGTCGCCCGCGACGACATTGAACGTCTTTGTGCCATTGCGCTCGTAGACGAGCGTTGCCTGCACATCAACAGGCGTCAGACGCAGGGACGCGCGGCTCGGCTGGATGACGAGCTCAACGAGCTTGCCGTCCGAAACGCGCTTCAAGGTCGCGACCGAGACATCCACCGCCTTCTTCATTGTTGAGCCGGCCGTAATGGCGCGCCGCTCCTCCTTCTTCGCGAAACCCTTGAGAACATAGCCCGTCTTCTCGCTCTTCGCCTGACCCTTCACCTGACCGAGAGGGATCTGAATCTCCTCGCCAACGACCGCCGTGAACGAGCGACCCAACCGGCCGTAGTCATCACGACGCTTCGGGTCGAGGAACTCACAACGCCAGCCGTTCGGAATCTGAATCGCCTTCATAAGCGCGAACGGGACGAATGTCTCCTTGAGTGGCAACGCGAGCTTGAGCGAATCAATGTAGTTCGGATGATCCTTCGCATCGGTCGGATCGGTCTGCGCCTCAAACTCCTCACGGTTCGTGAAGCCGTCACCGTCCGCGTCCAAATCATCAATCTTGACACCGAAGCGCGCCGTCCAACGTGCCTGACGTTTCGCGGCCTCGTCTTCTTCATTGACAACAACGAGCGAAGCGTGGCACGCTGGGCAGGCCGTCACGCCCGCAACGAGCACCTGCCCACAGCGGCAGCGAATGCGACGCTCGCTCGCAAGGAAGTTCGCCCCTTTCTCGTCGGGAACCGCCACGAGAACAGGTGACTTCGCCTGACGCAAGTTCGCCGCGAGCACGCCGAGATCCTCCTCCGCGACAGGCGCAGTGGCGGCCTTCAGGCGATCAATGCGGGCGAGGGCCGTGGCCGAAGCCGCGCCCTCATCAGCCCCAACCTCAAGCAAGAAGTAGACGCCCCCACCCACGAGCGCCAGCACGGCGATGACGACGAGGATGCGGTCGTAGTATCGCTTTAAGAAATTCGTCTCGCCATTCATTTCGCTTCTCCTTCCCGCATACGCGATGCCGAACCGAAGTCATAGACCTTCACCGTGAGCGACACCTGAAGAGGCGCCTCGGTCGCTGGATCCGCGACAACGGTGAAGAGCGACGGCTTCTCATCCGCCTTCTCCTCCTTCGCGGCGGCTTTCTGTGACCCGCGGCGGCGGCTCGAGCGAGTCGGCTTCGCCTCATCCTTCTTCTCACCGCCCAGATTCGCCAGAATCTCATCCTTCTCGTGCCCAAACGAGAAATCCGTCACGACCATGAAGCGCGGCAATGAAGCGAGCGCATTGAGGACGCGGACGAACGCGGCGGGACGTGCCTGATACTTGACGACGTACGTAAAAGCGACGGGAGCCTCAGCGCCCTCAGGCGACGGACGCTTCTCAACCTTCTTCGGCGGACGACGCTTGCCCTTCGTGTTCTTGGGCGTCTCCTCCTTCTTCGCCACCTCATTCTTGACATCCACGGCCGTGATTGACGCAACGCCCGCATCGGACAGCACCTCAACGAGCGTCGCGAGATCCTCCCACTGACGCTGAAGCGTTTCGAGGTTCGCCTGATCGGGCATCTTACCCTCCGTGATGTAGGGCTTAAACGGACCAAAGGCGAAGTCGGCCGAAAGCGTCTTCACATCTGCGCCCGCCGGCAGCGCACGAAGGCGCGTCGCCTCGTTGCCCAACTTTTCCTTAAACTGCGCCGCCGTGAGTTTCCCCGCCGGCCGATCGCCGCGCGCGGCAAAGGTGAGCGCTTCCTCGTGCCAGTCGTGGACGCGTGCGAGCGACTCCTCAATTGTCGCCACACTCTCCTTACTCGGATAGACCTTCTTGCTCGAGAGACGCTGGGCCTTTTCCATCTCGCCGTTGAGGCCGAGCGACAGCCCTTCTTCGTCACCCTCCAACGCATCCGCCCGAGAGCCAATCTGGCTCCACGCGAAAAGGCCCGCCGCGATCACGAGAAGAAGCGCGATACCGCCGACGATGATCAACTTGATCTTAGTCTTGCTCATTTGAATGTCACTTTCACGGTGAACTGTTCACAGGCTCCACCCACGCCCACGCTGGACATGTCGGAGATTTTTACGGACGCAGGGTCGACGACGGCCTTCGCGCGCAACTTTTCGGCGAACGACTCGCCCACCGTCTTGCCGTGCGCCGTCTTGACGCGGTCCTTCCAGTAGCGAACGGTGACCTGACCGTCGCCCCAGGCGTAGATCCACATGCCTGGCAGAAGCGAGTCGCGCACAGCATTGAACGCACGCAACGCAGTCTGCCGCGAAACGAGAAGCGTGCCGAGAGCCTCAGCCTTCGCCTTCTCAGCGGCGAGCTCTGCCTGAACCTTTGCCACTTTCTTGTCAAACGTCTCAAGGCTTTGCGCCCGCGCTTGAACGGCATCGCGCGCCGCCTCAAGGGTGTCCGTCTCATGGCTGACACCGAGCCCGAAGAGGAAGATCGCAAACGCGAGCGCGAGACCTCCTGCGGCAATAAACGGAATCTTCGCCTTCTCGGCGCGCTCGGCCACGAGCACGGGTGGCAGAAGGTTGATCGTGTAACGCGAGAGCGAGGCGGACTGTGCGGCGAGACCAACGGTCGCGGCGAGATACGCGGCCTCCGTCTCAAGTGCCGATGTATTGCACGTTGACGCGACGCCCACCACATTAAACGGATTGAGGAACTCGACCTCAATACCTAGCGCGTCTGCGAAGAACGCATCCACCTGCGGCAGAAGTGACATCATACCCGTCAAGTAGACCTTCGTCGGCGTGCCACCTTGCTGCTGGCTCCGATAGAAATTGACCGAGCGCGAGATTTCGGCATTGAGGCGCGCCATCACCGCGCGGCAGGCCTTCGAGACGCGGTCGGCGACCTCATCTTCGTCTTCCGTCACACCGCCGAGCGCGACGTAGCCCTTCTCTTCGCGCAGTGCCTCTGCTTCCTCAATCGAGCAACCGCACGCCGTCGAAATCTCTTTTGCGAGCGCGTTCGCACCGATGGGGATTAAACGCGTGTAGACCTTGTCGCCCTCGGTGATGATGAGCGAGGTTGCGCGCGAGGCGAGCCACAATGTAATCGTGCACGACTCGGCCGTCTCTGGATAAATGAAGCGCACCGCGTTCGCGAGCGCATCGGGCGCCGAGTCAACGAGCGTCGGCTTGAAACCCACCGAGAGGACGGCACGCGTCAGCGCCTCAACCTGATCGGTCTTCGCCGCAACGATCATCACGGACGTGTCGCCGTTCTCGGTCTCGCCGAGGATTTGGCGGTCGCAGATCATCTCGTCGATCGGCAGGGGGATTCCCTGCTCAATCTCATAGCGAACCATCTGCTCAAACTTGTCGTTGCCGCCCGCGCGCGCGACGGCGGCGAACTTCGTAAAGACGCTCTGACCGGGGATCGTCATCGCGACGGGCCCCGGGCGGATGCCCGTCTCGCGCACGAGCGAGAGGAGCGCGGGAGAAAGAATCGTCTCGGCCGTCTCAAAGTCGAGCGGCGCGTCGAGGCGCGCGACGCCGTAGCGGAGAAGCTCGAGGCGGTCTTTGCCGACGAGCGCGTACTCCGCGAGCTCGACCGTCATCGTGCCGATGTTGAGAGTCTGAATTTTTTTGGCCATGGGATAAAGTCTACTCGTGAGTCGGGGGACGTTACTGAATCGCCGTCTCGTAGTCGTTCGGGTTAACGAGCGCCCAGATCGTCTTTGAGCGGTCAAGGAGACCCTGGCGACGCTCAATCATGGGACGGCCATCGGACTGCTTCGCGTTCATAATGTCACCATTCTCCCAGAACTTCTTGTGCGCGTCAATGCCCTTCACTTCGCTCCAGCAGTCACCCGCCAAGAGGTCGCCATTCTCGTTCGTAACCTCAAGGCCGACCGCCTTCGGCTCGCCGAAGCGCTCAAGATAACTCGGCGGCAAAACGACACACGCGGCATGCGAGCCCGCCGGGATGTTGTAGTAGGTCGTCGATGTCGTGAAGTAACTGTAGGGCAGAAGCTTTTCCTTATTGCCCTTGTTCTCACGCGCCGTCTTTGAGTCGAGAAGGACATGCCACGTAAAGGTGAGCTGATCCAAGAACTTCGACTTGTCTGACCCGAACGTCGCATACTTCGTCTCAAGGACAATCCATTGGCGCGGCTTCTTGTAGCACTGACCAATAAGCGAGGCACCGCTCATCGTCGGCGCAGAAAGGCACGCCGGCTGGCCGAGCTTCGGCTCCTGCTCAATGAGAACCTTCGCCGCACGGCCCGTTGTCTCCACGTCCGCCGCAACAGGGGCGGCGGTCTTCTTCTTCGGGCCCGCCTCAAGGGTGAAGGCCGCCAGAACGGCCAGCGTCGCAATCTTGATCGTCTTATTCATTTTTTCCCGTGCTCCTTTCATTAAATGACCTTCATCTTCGGCAAATCTTGTAAATCAACAAGACCCACAACCTCGCCCGAGCGCGCACACACAGGCAAATCGTCAATGTGCCGACGCTCAAAAACCTTCAGAAGCTCCGCCGCATAAGCGTCGTCATAGACGAACATCGGCGTTGCCGTCATGTGCCGCTCGATGGGGTCCGCAAGAATCTGCGCCGTCTCGCCCGCGCCCGAAGAAGACATCACGCGGCGGAAATCACCATCGGTGAAGATGCCGAGAAGTTCGCCCTTCTCACCCACGACAACCGCCGCGCCGCCCTTCGCCTTCGTCATCGCCATAACCGTCTCCATCACGGAGGCCGACGGCGTCACGCGTGCGCACTTTTCGCCCGTGCGCATAATATCCGAAACGCGCATCACCAAAGCGCGCCCAATCGCGCCCGCGGGGTGGTTCATCGCGTAAGAAGCGAGGTCAAATTTCTGCGCATCAATCATGACCATGGCGAGCGCATCGCCCATCGCCATCGTCGCCGTCGTTGAGTTCGTCGGCGCCATACCAAACGGACACGCCTCCTTGCCGCATGGAATCTCAACGTGCACATCCGAGAGCGTGGCAAGCGTCGAGGCGGGGTTACCCGTCATCGAAATCACCTTGAGGCCGTGACGGCGAATGGCGGGGATGAGGTTGTTCACTTCGGCCGACTCGCCCGAGAACGAGAGCGCGATGAGGACATCACGTGAGGAGACCATGCCGAGGTCACCATGCATCGCCTGAACGGGATTGAGGACAATGGAGCGCGTCCCCGTTGAGGCGAAGATGGCGCTCATCTTCTCGGCGATATGAAGATTTTTCCCAACGCCCGAGACGACGACGATGCCATCGTTTGAAACGCAATCAAGCATGAGGCGAATCGCCGCAACGAACGACGCACCCACCGAGTCGCGGGTCTTCTCGAGCCCCCCGATCTCGACATCGAAGACTTGCTTCGCACGGGCTATCATTGCGTCTTCAGTCACGTTTCGCCTCTCCTCTCTCATTTCGTTGTGCTCTGAAGGAGCGTCACACAAATAGTGCCGACGATATCTTCAGCCGAGCAGCCACGCGAAAGGTCGTTCATCGCCTTCGCAAGCCCCTGCAAATTGGGGCCAATCGCATCGGCCTCGCCGAGGCGCTGGGCAATCTTGTAGCCAATGTTACCCGCCTGAAGGTCGGGGAAGATAAAGACGTTCGCATCGCCCTGAATCTCGCCACCTGGATTCTTCTGGCGCCCAACGCCCGGCATAATCGCCGCGTCAAACTGAAGTTCGCCGTCCATCCGAATGCCCTTCTCAGCAAAGAGCGGCTTCGCAAGCGCGACGGCCTTCTGCACCTTCTCAACCAATTCGCCGCCCGCCGAACCCTTTGTGGAGAACGAAAGGTAGGCAACCTTCGGCTCGTGGCCCGTCAAATCGCGATAGGTCTGCGCCGTCGCAAGACCGATGTCAACGAGCTGTTCCGCCGTCGGGTTGGGAATGACCGCGCAGTCGCCAAACGCGAGCACGCTATCGCCCGAAGCCGTCGGCTTCTTGAGATCAAGAATGAAGCACGACGAGGCCGTCTTCACGCCCTTCTGTGTGCCGAGCGTGTGGAACGCCGCGCGCAGCATATCACCCGTCGACGCGATGGAGCCTGCGACAAGACCATTGACGCGGCCCAATTTCACCATCATACCACCAAAATAAATGCGCTTCGTGCGGAGCGTTTTCTCGGCCGCCGCAAGGTCGATAATCTTCTGCTTCTCGGCGGGCTTCTTCGACTCCTTTGCGTTCCACGCCTCGAGGTAAGCCTTCTCGAGCTCGGCATCACCCTTCGTGTAGTCAATCACCTGAATGCCGTGGTCGGCGAGCTTGAGGCCGAGCCCCGCCTTTGCCTCCGCCGCCGCAATTTCCTCCGGCGTGCCGAGGACGATAGGCGTGCAGATTTTGCGGTCAACGACGGCGCAAGCGGCCGTGATGACGCGCGGATCGTTGCCTTCAGGAAGAACGATTGTGCCGTTCAACTTTGAGGCTTGTAAAATGATGTTCTTAATCGCGTTCATTTTTGAGAAAAGAGAAAACGTTTAGATAGATATTATTTCGCAAGAACCTTGACCGTGTCACGCGCAATCATCAGCTCCTCGTTCGTCGGAATGATGATGACAGGAATCTTGGAGTCCTTTGTCGAAATGATAATCTCCTGACCGCGCACCTTATTCGCCTTCTTGTCGAGTTTGATGCCGAGCGCACCCAGACGCTCCACGATGCGCGCGCGCACCTCTGACGAATTTTCGCCGATGCCACCCGTCATGATAATCGCGTCCGCGCCGCCGATAATCGTATTGTACGCGCCAATGTAAAGCGCGGTGCGATAGGCGAGCATTTCTAGCGCGAGTTCGGCCATCTTGTCGCCCTTCTCCGCCTTCGAAACGATGTCGCGGCAGTCGCTCGAACCCGTGAGCGCGAGAAGCCCCGATTTCTTGTTGAGAATCGTATCCATCTCGGCAGGTGTCTTCTTCTCGGTCTCCATGATCGAGAGAACGGCCGCCGCGTCAATGTCGCCACAGCGCGTACCCATCACGAGGCCAGCGAGCGGGGTCAAGCCCATCGTCGTATCAACAACCTCGCCGTGACGAATCGCCGCGAGCGAGCTACCGTTGCCCATGTGACAGGTGACGAGATTCACCTTCGCGAGCGGCTTCTTGAGGAATGTTGCCGCAGCCGCCGTGATGAACTTGTGCGACGTGCCGTGGAAGCCGTACTTGCGAATGCCCATCTTCTTGTAGTACTTCGGGTCAATCGCGTACATGCTCGCGCAATCTGGCATCGACGCGACATGGAAGGCCGTGTCAAAGACACCAACATTCGGGACACCCTTAAAGATTTTCTCGCACGCCTCAATGCCACCGAGGTTCGCCGGCATGTGGAGAGGCCCGAACTTGACGAGTTTCTTCGCCTTCGCCATCACGCCCTTCGTGAAGAGGACGGAATCCTTGAAGACCTCCGCGCCATGAAGAACGCGATGACCAATCGCATCAATATCCTTCGCGAGATCGCCAAGTTGGGTGACCACATTCTTAAGCGCCTCCGCGTGATCCTTCGGACCGCCGCAACCAATACGCTCAACGAGCCCCTTCGCGAGGCGCGTCTCCGTCTTCATATCGAAGAGCTGGTATTTAAGCGAGCTTGAGCCCGAATTGATAACGAGAACTTTGCGAATTGCTTTCTTCATAAGCACACCTTGAATTTCGTTTATCTGAATAAGCCTTACTTCGTGACCACGACCTTATAGAAGCCGCTTGAAAGGTCCTCGTCAAGGTCAACACGGATCGTCTCGTCGATCTCCGTCGAGACGGCGACCTTGACGTCCTTCACCCAGACCCAGTTGGCATCCACGAGCGAGGCCTTCTTGTAGACGCTCAGCGTGACCTCGGTCGTCATCGGCAGCGTGTAGACCGCCGAGAGGAGGCGCGCCGCCGCCGAGTCTGCGACTTCAGCACTCACCGTCATCACGACCTGCGGATTCGCGGCATCCGAGTTGTCAATCGTGAGCGACGAGATGCAGAGCGTATCTGGCTCAACCTCACGCTGAACAGCCGCACGAACAGCCGTGAGCGCGCTCGCGGTCTGCGTGGAGCCGAGGCCGAGGAGGAGCGTCGCCGCATCGAGGTTGCGGAAGAACGTGAGCGTTGTGCCCGAGAGCTGCTCGCCAACCCACGCCTCGCCATTCGCGAGGACGGCATACGTCGTCTCCTTAAGGACAATCTCGCCATCTGGGTCAACGGTCGCCGAGGCCGCATCAAGGTTGCCGAAGCGCGCGTACTCCCACGCATCGGGCAGGCCATCGCCATCGGTGTCGGCGTCTTCAATCCAGATAACCGCCGTCTCAGGTGTCTTGCCGACCTCAAGCGTCACCGCGCCCGACGAGATGCCAAACGACTCCCAGTCATCCTTCTCAAAATCGCCGTCCGAGTCGATGTAGGCCCGCAGGTAGTACGTTCCAACCGGAAGACCGCACAGCGTGACGTTCGCCGTCTCGTTCGACGGGTTGATGAGCGAGGCCTTGTCGGCGACAAAGGTCTGCGCCGCCGGGCAACCCGTGAAGTCGGGGCTCTCAAACGCCTGAACGCGCACAATGCCCTCCGTTGACGAGAGCGTCTCGCAATTCTTGAGGACGAGTTCGGGACCCGCATACTTGATGACCGCGTCAATCGCGCCGTAGACATCACGATCCGTGACCTTGTGCGGCGTCACGTTCGCCGTGAGAAGCGCTGACTCGCTCCACTTGTCCTCGCGGAACTTCGCGTTGTACATCGACACGCTCCACTTGTAGTTGCCGATCTTCTCGAAGATCTTGCCCTGCGGCGTCTGGTCCCCAATTGAGAAGGGTGCCTTCCACGTGTAGTAGCCCTTCGCGTCAACCGCCGGCGCACGCGTCATGTCGCTTTCGTAGACGACGTTGTTGCCCTCGTCGAGGACGCGCAACTTGAACGCCGTATAGGTGTCATAGCCGTTCATCGTCCATGTGAAGGTCGGGTGTGCACCGTAGGCAATAACCGCATTGAGGTCCGTCGCCACCTTACGCAGGCCCTTTGAGTCGAATGCGCGCGTGAAGGCAACATCGAGGACGCGGTTCGAGACCGTCGGGTTGACAGCCGTCATGTTGTCAACGACGATGCGGTAGCTCACCGATGTGATGTCGCCATCGGGGAATTTCCGCTTGAACGCCGGCTCCGACTCAAGGTCCACAAGCGTGTCCCAGTCGATATCGAACGAGCCGTTACCGATGAAGTCACCCTCGTTGATGTAGAAGCGCGAGCCATAGGTGAACCACTTATCAAGCAGAATGAGGCTTGAGACGAAGATGTCATTCGTGCCGATGCCGATCTTGACCCCGTTCACCGCGTAGCGCGCAACACGCACATGCTGCTTCATGCCACCGCTCGGCGACGCGGTTGTGCCATTTGTCGGCGACGAATAGGTGCCGTCGATAATGCTCACGTTGCCGCTGTCAGCGCCGAACCAATAGGCGCGATCGTTGCCGCCCGTCAGATCGAAGCGCCCGAAGATCGGATGCGTCTCGGTGAGTTCCACATCGAGGGTCGCGCCCGACCAGCCAACGTCCACGCCGCGCACGATGCCGAAGAGCTCGCCCGCCGTGTACTCGCCGTCACCGTCTTCATCAACGAAGCAGATGAACGTGTTCTTGCCTTCGCGCAGGTGGTGCGCGACATCGCCCGTCGTATCGGCATCACTCAGGTAGTGGAGACCGACCGAAGCCGTTGAGACAGACGACGACTTCCACGTCACACGCACGTAGGCGTTATCAAAGTCGAGGTAGTGATAGGTCGACGTTGAAGACGAACTGCTTGAAGAGGACGAGCTCGATTCAGCCGAACTCGGGTCCGCGAGTTTCTTGCCCGAGAGCGCCTCGCACGCGAAGTCAATCGTCACGCGGCCCGACTTGTAGTCGATCGAACCGACGACGACATCGTCCTCATCATCCGTTGCCGAGGAACCGACACGCAGAAGCTTGCCATCATTATCATAGATGTTGTAGTACCAAAGCGCCTCGTCCGGCTTACCCGCGCCCGTAAGTGTGACCTCGCCCGTCGTCTCATCAGAGGTCGCGACCGCAAAGCCCTTGTCCAGGAAAAGCAACTTCACAGAGCCTTCACCCACATGACCGCCCGAGAGGTAGAATGTGCGCTCAGAAGTTGGCTTGCGACCGATGAACTTCTCGTGCGAAACGAGCTCTTCAGCGATTGACTCCGACGTGCTCGACGACGCGGTCGAGGTGTCATCGGATGATGTGTCGCTTGAGCCGAGCGTCCAGACGGCATCAGGGGTCTTCACCATGTCAAAATCAAGATCCTCGTTCCACGCCTTGAAGACGAGCGCGCCCTTCAGCGCTGAAGCACCATGATAGATGACATTCGCCGCAATCGTCGGAACGGGATACTCAACCGTGCGGTAACCGTCAATGCTCATAGCCGTTGTGGCCGTCGGATCGGTCTGGGCACGGAACTCCGCGTAATTTGACCAACCATCACCGTCCGCATCGCCGAGCGGGTCATAGACATGGCGGTTGACGTAACTGGCGTCATACGCCGCCTCCCACTTATCGTCCATCTGGTCATGGTCGGTGAAGATCTCGCCCAAATAGAGATCGCCCACCTTACGGAAGTAGTCGCACACGCCATCCGTCGTCGCATAGAGCGTCGGGTCACACCAAGCGAAGTTGAAGACCTCCGAGATGAGGTATTCGGCGCGGTTTGAGAGCCCGTCGCCATCGGAATCGGCGAGCGCATCATCAGCACTCTTCGTGTCGATACCGTAGAGCGATTCCCACCAGTCTGGGATGCCATCGCAATCCTCGTCACGCGTGTCAACATATTCCGCGTGATATTCGCCATCCGGGAGCCAGCCATACGCGAGGTCGCGCAGATACGCCTGCCACGCGGGCATCAGAACACCCGTGCCGCGGTAGTTGACCGTCGTATCCCAACCAAACGACTCCCACGGATCAATCGTCGTGTAGTTGCTCCGCGCATAGCGCTCCCAGTCATCTGGCAGCCCATTGTTGTCGGCATCAAGACCTGTCTCGGCCCAAGCATCAGCCGCACAGCCATCGTCCCACAGGCCACCTTCATTGAGCGAGATGCGCTTCGGGAACGCGCCGCCGAGTGGCAGCAGATCCTTGCCCGTCGTCGTGCGGTTGCGCAGGTTGAAGCGATAGAGCGCAATCGCATCCTCGTTGGTGCCAGCGAGCAACCAACGCGTCGGGGTTGAATAAGGCTCGGCCGAGCGCGTCGACTGGACAATGGCCGAGTAGACTTCGGCCGTGCGCGGGAAGGCGAACGCCTTGTAGCCGGCCGACGATGCCGCATTCGTGCCCGCGTAGTCTTCGCTCCAGTAGACGGAGTCAAGCGTCGTCAGATCGATATTCGGCAGGTGCGAGACCGTGTTGTTGATCCACGGCACCCACGACGCGTCCTTGTAGACGCTCGAACGCAGGGCGAGCGCGTTCCAACGTTCGCAAATCCAGTTCTCGGGCCGCGACCACATCGCCTTCGCATCCGTAATCGTCCCAGAGGTCAGGAAGCCCGCCGGCGCTTGGAGGACATCCTCCGCGCGCGTCGCGCCTGGCAGATGGTCAAACGACCAGTGATACATCAGTTCGGCCGGCAACACACCCGTGCTCGCGGGCGAGCGACGCGCACCCTTCTTCCAGGCGTTAAAGACCTTCGTGCGATTTTCCTGCGCCAGTGCTGAGGTGTAGCGCACCTTGTTCTTCACATCGTTCTGGATATCGGCGGCCGTGCGCGCGCCGTCCCAAATGCGCACTTCGTCAACATAACCCTTGAAGAAGGCGTCGTAGTCATCAAGCGAGGTCTGATCATCTTCAGAGACGAACGGATACGTGCCGTCCGCCCACTGGTTACGCGTCTCCCAACCAAATTCGAGGACGACACCGCGCGCCGTATCGGCCGACGCGCCGACGAGGATCGAGATCAGCGGCTTGTTGTTGAAGCGCGCCCACTCAACGATGTTCGTCGAAATCGCGCCAACCGAGTTGATCGTGATCGCCGAAAGGCCGTGCTCAGGCTGAATCGCCGTGCGCATCGTACGCGCGAGCGTGCCGTTCACGTAAAGCTTGAGCGCCATCTGCGAGGCCGACGACGTCTCGTCGTCATCAACAGGTCCATAGCTGACCGCGACGTGCGTCCAGTTGGTCGTGGCCTCAGGCCCATTCGTGATTTCAACGGGCTGCTTCGCGTCCGTGCCAGCCGAGTCAAAGCGCGCGTACCAACGGCCATTCTTGAGACCAACGAGGAAGTTCTTCCTCAAGAAGTTTTCATCGGCCGCACTGGACTCGCCCGTCACAATCGCGCGCTCGACAACCGTGTAGAGACCTTCCGCGCCCACGATGTCCGCGTCAGGCTTCACCCACGCCTCAACCGTGAAGTAGAGGAAATTCTGACGCGTCTCGGCGTTCGCCGCCACAGAGGGCGCCAGATAATCCTCGGCGAGCGGCGTCTGCAAGAAGGCATCCGTGCCGTTGAACCACATGGCCTGATGACGAATCGGGTCATCGTGCTGCTGCGGATCGGACGAGGCCTTCGTCTTACCCTGCGACTCTTCGTAGTCGCTCAAGTAGTCATGATCAGAGTCATAGCCCTCGTTCTCCTCGTAACTGAAGAGCGCACCGTTCGCGTCCCACAAGTTGACGCCACCATAATTGACCGTGACGACCATCGTCTGGGGGTCGTACGACATCCACGGGAAGTCGTCAAAGCGGTAGGTCTTGCCCTTATAGATGAACCGCCCCGTCGGATGGATGAACTGGGTCGTGCGTTCCGCCCACGCCGGCGTGTCGCCCTGATAGAAGCGATGGGTCAGCGAGTTCTCAAAGGATGTATCGGTCATCCACAGCGGCGTTGGGTCGGTGTGCTGGTAAGTCGCCGCCGCCTGGACGTTCGGCAGAATCGCCTCCTGCTGGTTGCGAATATTGTCGCCGTCCGGATCGGCATCCGGCAGACCCGCGAGCCACGGGAAGTTGTAGAAATCCATGACCGAGTGGTTGTTGGCATCCACATCCGCGTGCTTGACGCGCACGCCATCTGGGCCCGCAGCGAACGAACCGTTATGGATCGTCTCGCCGTCCACGTAGTAGTTCGCAAGCGCGGAAGGCGGTATCGTGCCATTCACCTTCTCTGTTTCATACCACGCACGATAGACGACATCGCACGGGCCGTCCTTTGACGCAGAACCCGCAAGGCCGAGGAGCGGGTTAAGCCCGTGGAAGAGTTCGTAGTAGTCATCCATGCCATCGCCGTCCGTATCAGCCTTGCGCGGGTCGCACGTGATGTAGAGCGACGGATAGGTGACGATTTCAAACGAAGGCAACTCCGTCCACGTCGCGATTTCCTTCGCGAGTTTAGCCGTCCAACGGTTGCAAGATATTTGCGTTGAGCCAGCCGCCGTCACGATTTCGGTCGGCTCGGTATCGTCGCGCAGGTCGTGGTCAATACCGTCCTTGAACATGTAGAACTTGCCAAGGCGCTTCCTCCATGTGAGGTCATCCCACGCGAGATCACAGCATGAGAAGTAAGTGCCGAGGTCAAAGTGACCATTCTGGAGGCCCGGGTTGAAGCTCACCGTGCCGTCATCGCTCGGCCAGTAGTCAACGAGCAAGTGACCCCACCAGTCGCCATCAGTGGCGTGCTCTGCAATGTCCGCGCTCGTGAGCGCATGTGACGTCCACGGCGAGGTCGTGTCGTCATAGCGCCAGCAACGCATCGCGCCCACCATGTATTCCTGCCAGTTGAGAAGGCCGTCGTGGTCGTAGTCAAGGAATGCATCGCTCAGCGTCGGGTTCATACCATTGCCGTCATGGTAGGCCGTCACCGTCTCGGTCGAATTTGTGCCATCAGACGAGGCGACATAAATCTGCCCCAGTTCCGCCGAGAACTCAAGTTCCCACGGGTCAGGCAAACCATCAAGATCCGTGTCCCACGAAAGCGGATTGAGGCCGCCGCCCTCCACGCAATCTTCCCAGAAATAAATCGAGGGTGTCTTGTGCTCATTTGAGCCGTAGATCCACGTGAACTCATCGCCATCCAAAACGCCATCACCATCCGTGTCGTTTGCCCACGGGTCGGTCGGCCAAATCTTGTTCTTCCACTCGGGCGTCAAGTTCGTGATTGTCTCACAACCCTCGTAGCGCAGGCAGTTCTCAACGCCGCACCATTCCTTGACACCTGTGAGACCATCCACATCAAGGTCATTCGACGCATCGTTCGCGCTCGGCGAAGTCGGCCAGCTCGTCGAGAGCGGCGAAATCGAGGCCGTCGCTGGGGACCGGCCACCAAACGCACCGCCGCCCATCACGTACATTTCCCAACCATCCGGCACGCCGTCCGCATCTGTGTCTGCATTCGCGGGGTCGGTCGTGTAATCCTTCCAGACCTCCTGCATCTTGCGATTAGCGATATCCGTCTCGGTAACGCCGCCCACCTGACGGAAGAACGCCAGAAGCATGAACTCATCATAGGCCGAGAAGGCCGCCGTGTCAATGCGGTGATAAATCGGCGCCTCGCTCGTGTTCCACGCGACACGCGGGTCAAAGCCATTAAGCGCGTAGACCTGATAGTGATACGCATTGACGTCCACCTCGGTCGCCGAATCAACCGTGATGGATGTGCAACCCGTCAGGAAACCGAGCTGATCTTCGTTAGCAACATCGTAGACCACCGCGCCGAGCGCCGTCGTGCCCGACTTATATGTCCAGGTCTTGAAGAGCTTGACTTCCGATTCCTTCGTGAGATCGGACGGTTGAGCGAGGCTCTCAAGCACGGCGGCATCCTCTTCGGTCGCGTAATAAGTCTCAGTCGTCGCCCCATCATCGCCATACGTAATTGTGACGGGGTACATCGTGAGCGAAACAACCGCCATCTGGTCGCCATCGCTATTCGCCGAAGAATCGTAGACGAGCGGATCCATCTCAAAGAGGACCTCCCAACCGTCGGGCAGGCCATCGCCGTCTGTATCGTAGTCAAAGGGGTTTGTACCCAGTTCAAGTTCGATGAGATCAGTCAGTCCATCGTTATCCGAGTCCATCGTTGAGGCGTTCGGATTCGCAACGAGCGGATCGAACGTCTGCTCAATCGTGTCGCTCGTAATCGTGAACGGCTCAGCGGGGCAGAGCGGGTTATACTTGCGACCCGTCATGCGCTCATAGGTCACCGTCTCGTTGCCTTCGTCATCCGTCGTCGTCTTGAAGTAGCCAACGTGCGCCTTGTACCAGTAGTAATATTCGCAACCATCCGGAATGCCGTCCGAGTCTGTGTCGGCGTTCGTCGGATCCGTCGGGCGCTCAGGTGACCAACGCGACCAATTTGCCTCATCCGTCGCGTCAAGAGCGGGGTCCTGACGACCGCACCACTCAACAAAGGCGCGATATTCAAGCGCGCTGAGCGTCGAGTCCGCGTCCGCCGCAGGGTCGGTGTACTTGATGTCACTCGTGAACGATGTGATGCCCGACTGCGCAGGGCCATTGTTGAAGTGATCATCCACGCCGCGGATTTCCTGACGCGTCGTGAAGGCGCGGCCCTGCATGACCCACGAATTGGTCGAGCCAGGAATAAACGACGAATACGCCGCGCTCATCGTGTTCGGGAAGTAGTCGGCATCGACATTCTGCCCACCGATATTCGTGAGGTCATTGCCCGTCATGGAGACGCCACCATTCGCGTCCTCCGTGAAGACGCCGAGACCCTCATACTGGAACGCATAAGCATCTGGCACGGCGTCGGCGTTGATATCACCCATGTTGTCGCTCGGCAGGAACTCGCGCGAGAAGATGGCCTCAACCTGCATCGTCTTGTAGCTTGCATTATCCTTCTTCTCGGTGTCGAGAGCAAAGAGATGCGTCTTCGAGCGCGCCGACGGAACGGGCATCAAAATCTCAATGCCGTTCTCGCCACCAATCGTCGCCCAGCAGTAGAAGAAGTTATCATACGCCGAGTTGCCGTAGTTGTAGTAGTTGCCCGCCGTGCCACGACGACCCTCGGGCGAAATCGGAACGCCCGTGTAGCCCTCGGCCGCGCCGCGCGTGCCGTCATCAAAGGCATCGGTATCAGTAGCCGGATAGCCCTCGGCCGTCACGCCCGCCTGCGCCCGCGTCTCATCGAACGCCCACGTCTGGACGAAGTCACGCACCTGCACAGCCGCGATGCCCGTTGAGTCGTCCACATAGACGCTACCACGACCGAGACCCGAGGCGCGGCGATACTTCGTCTCACTCGGCTCCATGGGACCTGTCGGACTCACGGCGAGCTTCTTCGTCTGCGCGACGTAGACGATCCACTCCTTCGAGGCGTGCCCGCCGTCACCATCGTCAATCTCGAGGCGGAGAATCTGGTTCTGAACGTCTGGGACTTGGAACTCATACGTGCCCTTCACGTTCGCAAACTTCGTGCTCGAGATGGTGTAGGTCTGCGTTGTCGGAAGAACAAGCGGGTTCGGATACTGCGTCGGATCCGCCGAGTCAACGGACCACGTAATCGTGAAGTTGCCGCTCGTGATATCGGGGATAATGTCGCGAACCTGCCAGTCAAGGCGAATCGTCGCGCCCGCGCTCCACGTGTTCGTTCCAACCTCTACCAGGGAGCCGCCGCCATCCACGCGCTTCACCGACGAAATGAGCGGCTCATCGTTATAAACGATAATCTCCGACGCGCTCGGCTGATAGAAGTCACTCCACTTCTGACCGTAGCTGTTGCGGAGATTGGTCTCCTTCACCTTCGCCGTGATGTTGTAGCACGTGTCAACGCCACCGTTCAGCGTCAGCGCGTTGAAGTAAACTTTCTTGCGGTTGCCGTCAGAAAGTTCAACCTCCGTCGTTTCAAGTTCAACCTTGCCATCAGAGCCCCACTCCTCCAGTGTCAACTCAACAACAATCGGGTTCGCCGCCGAGATACGAGCGTCTGCCGTGCCCGTATCAGGATCTGTGTATGTGCCCGCATCGCCCGGTGCCGTTGAGAGCTGCAAATAGAAGTAACCATCCCTCTTATTGACGCTCTCGGTGTAGTACAGCGTCTCAACCTGCTCGCCCGCCACGTCCATGATTTTGACTGTCGCGGTCTGGCTCACGTTGACGCTAAACGTGTAGGCGGGTTCTCCCCACTCAAAGTCTTCACGCTGCATCGTACCCGCCGTATCCTGCTCGGCGCGATCATCCTTATCGAGCAAGTAGACCTTCACCGTCTGCGTCTGCCCCTCTTCGTTGAACGTAATTGGGCAACTAATGCGACGTTTCGCCGCTTCTGAGAAGAGAACATAGTCGCTCTTTGAACCTTCAACACCGTCCGTGTAAACCCAGCGCGCCCAAATGGCTTCGTCACCCTCCGCCGTCAAATCGATGGTCGAGGGATCTTCAAGGTTCGCCGTAAAGGTGACGGGGCTACCCGCGGGTGCCTTCGCGGTGAGCATCTCGCCATTGGCAACGTAAGTCGCGCTCATCCGCATCGTTCCCGCACGAATCGACGGCGAGACGTTGACAACCGTGAACTCGCGCGTCCGAGGCGCGTAGGTCTTCGTATAGTCAATATCCGGCGTATCGTTCCAGTCTTCCGTCGCCAAAAGGCCGACCGTGAAGGTCGCGCGCATCGGGTCAAGTGCCTTGTAGCCATCGAGGAACTGAATCTGAACGGCCGCCGATGCCGTGTCGCTCTGCGCAATCGCGAGCCCCTTATCAACCGCCGAGCACGAGACAAGCGTTTTGGCGGCCGCATTCTCGGGGCGCAAGAACGCATACATCGGCGCCGACGCCGGCGAGCTCAACTCAACACGCACATAAGGCGTCTCGCCCTCGTGGAAGACATAGCCGTCCGGATAAGGTTCTTGGAGCGTCGCATCCTTGTAGGCTTTAATCTTCGCGTCCAGCGCGGCCGCCGCCTTGATCGTCACCTCGCGCGTCCCCGTGTTGCCCGAGGGGTCGCGAACCGTGATGATGGCGGGATACGTGCCTTCAGCAGGTGCGGTAACCTTGATTGAAGATGGAACGCCGTCCGTGAAGTGGACGCCCGTCTGCGTTGATGAAGAGCCACCGTTCGGGAAGGTCACCGTCACGGTATAGCCTTCCGTGTTCTCTGTCTGCTGAAGATCGCGCCAGTTGTCAGCGATCGTCACATTGAAGTCCTGAATCTCGTCGCCGTCAAAGCCCGTGAAGATGGCGCTCTCGGCCGGAATCAAGATGACGGGTGCCTGATTGGAAAGTGTAATCGTTGAGAAGCGGTTATTGCCACCCGAATATTTCGCCCATGTGTCGGCATCGTCAATCGTAGCCGAAATAACAAGTTTATTGACCGTGCGGTCAGAAGGCGAACCAAGCCCATAGAGATAGAACGTTGCCTCCTTCGCCCCAGCCGGAATCGTCACCTCCGTCACGGCCGGCGTAATCGTCGGGTCGTTGTCTTCCGTCAAAATGCGGATGTAGTTGCCGCCAATGGGGTCAAGCTCCGTCAAATCAACTTCCGCCCCGCCGCGCATAAATTTCGCGCTCAACTTGAACGTGATCGGATTTTCGTCAAAACGCTCCGAAACAGCCACCTTCATAACTGTCGCAGCCTCATAATTCGTTGTCGCAACAACAGCAAACTTCGTCTCATCGCCATAGTTTGAGACGGTGATGTGCGGCGCGGGAGCCTCACGCACCTTGACCGTGCGCGAACAAGCCGAGGCCTCAATCTTATCGCCGACGAGCGAATAGCCCTCGGAGGTCGTGGAGCTCATGTAAATCTTTGCCGTCTTGCCGACTTCGCCCGTGCCCTTCAAGCCGAACGTCCCCTTGCCATCGCGAATCGTGACAGCGAGAACCTTGCGCGAAGTACCATCATCATAGTAAACGGCATCGCCACGCGCCGTTGGCTGAACAATCGTGTCATCTTCCGACCAGACGTAGACAACCGCGCCCGTCACAGCGCCCTCAATGGTCGCCTCAACAGAATACGGCTCGTCCGTGCCCTTCTGAACTTCGCGCCAAATCTTGTCAGGCGTCGCGCCCGCGTCAGCGTAATCCGTATCAAAATCGAGTGTGCGAATATAAATGCCCTCGGTGTCAAGATCATACGAACGATGCGCTGTCGTGTGCGGCTTGCTCGGATATTCAGGACTTGTTATGCCGTCCGTCCCGATCGGATTTTCGGGTCCATAATAGAAGTTCGCGAGCGGATTCGTGCCACCCGTTTCCGTGGCGTCCGTCGTTAAATCCCAAGGCGCATACTTCTGACTGCCCGCCGTATTCGCATTATAAAGAAGGTAGTCCGTTGAAACAAACTCCGTCGGCACCTGCACATTCTTGTCAAGAAGCTTAACGGGAAGACCAATATCGCCCGCCTGCGTCGTGTAGACGAAGTAGAGATCGGTATACCACGGCATGGATGTATTTGCACCCGATTCTTCGCCGTTCGGACCTTGCGTGGTATAAACGGCGCGCCGCGCAATGCCACCCACCGAGATGCCGAGTGCCGGCAGATTGACTGAGGCCAGCGTTGCCGACGTTGCGGCCGCGCTTGCCTTGAAGTACCAAGGCTGCGGCGACGAGCGCGTCAGAACCTCCTCCTCCCAATTATAGTTCAGAAGGCGGACAAGAATGTAAATCTCTTGCCCCGCGGAGGTGATGGGCGCGGTCGAGTTCGGGAAAACAATCGACTTCGTTGACTGTGGCATCGCGTCAATTGAGCGGATGTTGCCGACACCGTCTGCGCCAAACGCCGAGAACATCGTCAATGCGGCGAACGCGACGGATGCAAGAATCTGTTTCTTCATAATGCGTGTTCCTTCTAAACTCAACGTGACAAAAGTGTTATTTGACAGGATGCGGTGCGAGACGCTCACCCACGATCTTCGTCGTGGCCTTGCGGTTATCGTTGTACGCCTCGTTCAAATCTTCAATTCGCTTCACGAGCGAATTCCAGTCGGGATCTTTCTCAAGCGCGGCCTTAACTGCGGCATCGTCCGCGCCTGGCATCGCCTTGCGCATCGCGTCAACGCGCGACTCGAGTTCGTTCAAAAGCGTTTCGCGGCTCGCGAGAATCTCATTCTTGACGGCGCGCTTTTCGGCGAGTGCCTTTTGGAAGACGGGGTCTTTCATATAGACCTCGGGCGGGTCAGCCTTCGTCGGCGCGGCAACGGGAGCGGTCTCCTCGCGCTGGCAGCCCGTCAAGACAAACGCCATTACAGCCATTGCGCCAAGCACAATCGGCACGAGATTTTTTCTCATGCTTTTTATCATTTTTTCTTTAAGCAATCGATCAATCGTTTTACTTTAAGATAGTATACCAACGACTAATATACCAAAATCCCGTTCTTTCTTGCAAGGGTTATTTGGTCTTTTGGCACCGATTTCAGATAAGCATTTCATCGCGCCGTGTGCTATAATGGTTGGATGAAAAAGACAGCACCCCTCGTCGGCCTCACAGATGCCGAAGTCACCGAAAGCCGCGCCGCGCACGGCGCGAACGTCCTCACCCCCGCGAAACGCGAGTCCGCGTGGAAGAAGTTTTTTGCGAAATTTGCCGACCCGCTCATCATCATCTTGCTCATTGCTTGCGCACTCTCGCTTTCAATCGGCTTCTACGACTTCTTCGTCGTCAAGGAAGGCGTCGGCGCGTTCTTTGAGCCCGCTGGCATCTTCGTCGCCATCCTCCTCGCGACCGGACTCTCCTTCCTCTTCGAGGAGCGCGCGGGACGCGCCTTCGACATCCTGAACCAAGTGAATGACGACGAGCCCGTTGAGGCAATCCGCAACGGCACCGCAACGCGCGTGCCGCGACGCGATGTCGTCGTTGGCGATGTCGTCGTGCTCACGACTGGCTGCGAGATTCCGGCGGACGGCGACCTCTTGGAAGCCGTCTCGCTCGGCGTCGACGAATCAACGCTCACGGGCGAGCCACTCTGCCGCAAGACGACCGACCCCAAAGAGTTTGACCCCGACGCGACATTCCCCTCGAACCGCGTCCTGCGCGGCACGAAGGTCGTTGAGGGACACGGCGTCCTGCGCGTCACGGCCGTCGGCGACGCGACGGAGAACGGCAAGGTCTTCGAGGCGACGCGCATCGA
>CAVHJW010000005.1:0-30675 GCA_963636335.1 bacterium | reverse complement strand
GTAACAAGGTAACCGTTGGGGAACCAGCGGTTGGATCACCTCCTTTCTAAGGAGATAGGGCTCTTCGGAGTCCAAGGTGAAACGAGTCGAAAAGGACAACCTCTTCGCTCGAATAAAATCTGTTTCACACAAGCGTCTTTCTGTTTTCTCAACGACCGATGTGAGGGATCGCGTTGAAGAAGACCGCCATCAGGGCGGCCTTTTTCGTTTCCCTGGCTTTCTCCGATTTTCACGTCTTCGATCGCATGCCGCGAATCGATGCGATCAAAGAAAGTTCCGAAAAGTTTGCTGTTTGGAAAATTCCCCCTTGCGCGAGAGGGTCAATTCATGATATACTATACAGATATGTTTGGAAAAGTAAGGAAATACGACTAACATGCCGACAATCAATCAGTTGATTCGCAAGGGGCGTCATCCCCTCGCTAAACATTCAAAGTCGCCCGCGCTCAAGAGCTGCCCTCAGCGTCGTGGCGTGTGTCTCGTCGTCAAGACGATGACGCCTAAGAAGCCGAACTCCGCGCTCCGTAAGGTCGCTCGTGTGCGCCTGACGTCGGGCTATGAAGTGACGGCCTACATTCCGGGTGAAGGTCACAACCTTCAGGAACACTCGGTGGTTATGGTTCGCGGTGGCCGTGTGAAGGACCTTCCGGGCGTTCGCTATCACATCATCCGCGGTAAGCTTGACTCCCTCGGTGTTGCGGGTCGTAACCGCAGCCGTTCGAAGTATGGTATGAAGCGCCAGAAGAAGGAAGAAGGGAAGTAAGCCATGAGCCGCAGAGGTAAGACAATTGTTAAGCGCGTGACGCTTGATCCGAAGTACAACTCGGAGCTCGTTGCGCACATGATCCGCGTCATCATGCAGGACGGCAAGAAGACCGTCGCTGAGAAGATCGTCTACGGCGCGATTGAGAAGGTCGCTGAGAAGATGAAAGAGGATCCGTCGAAGTTCGTCAAGGACGAGAAGACGTTTGAAGATCCGCTTGAAGTCGTCTCGACGGCGATTGAGAACATGAAGCCGCAGGTCGAGGTCAAGACGCGTCGCGTTGGTGGCACGACCTACCCGGTGCCGGTGCCGATCGCGCCGAACCGTCAGCTCTCGCTCGCGCTTCGCTGGACAACGCAGTTTGCGTCCGCGCGTCACGGCATGGGCATGCCGGCGGCTGTTGCGGCCGAGATCGTGGATGCCTTCCAGGGTCAGGGCAACGTCATCAAGAAACGTGACGACGTTCACAAGATGGCGGCGGCGAACAAGGCTTTCGCGCACTACGCGTGGTAACCTTTCAAGGTCGATTGCTTTTCCAAACAGTCAAGGGCGCGGTCGTTGAGCCGCGTCCTTCTCTTTTCGGCTTTTCGCCTGTGGTATAATGGGAGAACAATGACGCGACCCGAGATTCTGGCCCCCGCGGGGGATTTTACCTGCCTTGAAGCGGCTCTTCAGGCGGGTGCCGATGCCGTTTATTTTGGTCTCGGCACATTCAATATGCGCGCGCGAAGTGGCATCAACTTTCGCGAAGAGGACTTGCCTGAAATTGCGCGCCGTTGCGGACACGTGAAGCGCTACCTCGCTCTCAACGCGATTATGTTCGAGGGCGAAGAGCGGCGCGTGGAGGAGACGATTCTCGCCGCGAAGGACTTCGTGGATGCCTTCATCGTGGCGGATCTCGGCGTTATTTCGCTTTGTCGGCGGCACGGTGTCCCATTCCATATTTCAACGCAGATGTCCACCTCAAATGCTCGCGCCGTCGCGTTTTGGGCCGAGATGGGTGCCTCGCGTGTCGTTCTCGCGCGCGAATGCACGCTTGAGGAGGTATCGCGCATTCACGCGGCCTGCCCCAAGATGGAGATTGAGTGTTTCGTCCACGGTGCGCAGTGCGTCGCGGAGTCGGGTCGTTGCTTCATGAGCCACGACATTTTCGGCAAGAGCGCGTGTCGCGGTGAGTGCACACAGCCGTGCCGCCGCCACTTTCTTGTTCAGGCGGTCGATTTCTACAAAGACGCGGCGGGTGAGCCTGTTCACGAGGGGAAGACGTCGTTTATCGTCGGCCCGCACACGGTTCTCTCGGCGAAAGATCTCTGCTCGCTCGGTTTCGTTGACACGTTGATGGGCGCGGGCATTACGAGTTTTAAGATTGAGGGACGCGCGCGGAATGCGGAATATGTTCGCGCAACGGTTGCGTCCTATCGCGAGGCCGTGGATGCTGTCTTGGCGGGCACCTACACGCCCGCGCTCGTCGCGCGATTGACGCGCGAGGTCGAGAAAGTCTTCCACCGCGAGTTTTCCTCGGGCCTCTATTTCGGGCGACCAGGTGTCTCGCAGTTTACCGACTCGGAGAATTCTCACGCGACACAGGTGAAGCGGCATGTGGGCATTATTGTGGACTACTTCCTCAAGGCCAAGATTGCGCAAGTGAAGATTCAGGATCATGCCATCAAGGTCGGTGACACGCTTCAGATTCAGGGGCCGACAACGGGTGTCGTGGATGTGACGATTGAGGAGCTCCGCCGTGACGAGGAAGTTCTTTCGTCCGCCGAGAAGGGGACGTGGGCCACGTTTCGTTCGCCGCGCGTGCGCGTCGGTGACAAAGTCTACTTCATGGAGAGTGCCTCGCGTCTTTTGGTATAATAGTAAGAAATCGTGATTTCAAGGGAAGAGGGATATGGCAAGATCAATTTTGGTGAAAGGTGGCGTGACATCGGCGAAGGGTTTTCGCGCCGCGGGCGTAGAGGCCGAGATTAAGTATAAGGGTCGCAAAGATGTTGCGCTTATCGTTGCGGATGCCCCGTGCGCGGCGGCCGCGCTCTTCACGACGAACCGCGTGGCGGCCGCGCCTGTTCTCTACGATCGCGAGGTGATGAAGGGCGGCCGCGTTCAGGCCATTCTTGCGAACTCGGGTTGCGCGAATGCCTGCACGGGTGAGGAGGGCCTTAAAGATGCGCAGTTGTCGGCGCTCGTGACGGCGGGTGAGCTCGGGATTGATCCGCGCCACGTCCTCGTCGCGTCGACGGGCGTCATTGGTCGCCGCCTCCCGATGGAGCATCTCCTTGACGGCATGAAGAAGGCCGCTCGTTCGCTCGGGCGCACGTCCCAGCATGGTCTTGATGCCGAGCGGGCGGTCATGACGACGGACACGCGCCCGAAGGAGGCGTGCGCGCGCGTCACAATGGGCGGCCGTCGTGTCACGGTCGGCGGCATGTCGAAGGGCTCTGGGATGATTGAGCCGAACATGGCAACGATGCTTGGCTTCATCACGACGGATGCCGCGATTTCGAGCGCGATGCTGAAGCGCGCGCTCCGTCTCGCGGTCGCAAAGAGTTTCAATCGGCTTGTCGTTGATGGCGACGAGTCAACGAATGACTCGGTCTTTTTGCTCGCGTCGGGCGCGGCTGAGAATGCGCCGATTACGAAGGCGGGGGCCGACTTTGACCTTTTTGTTGAGGCGCTCACGGCCGTGTGCATCTCGCTCGCGCGACAGATGGCGACGGATGGTGAGGGGGCAACCAAGTTCGTGACCGTCACCGTCAAAGGTGCGAAGAGCGAGCGAGACGCCGCGCGTGCCGCGCGCGCCGTTGCGAAGTCGCCGCTCGCAAAGACGAGCTGGTTCGGCAAGGACCCCAACTGGGGGCGTGTTCTTGCGGCTGTTGGTTATTCGGGCGCGCAAGTCATCGATATGAAGACGGAGGTCTTCTACGATCACGTCTGGGCGTTCCGCTTCGGGCGCGTCGCGGACGCGGCGCAGCTGAAACGACTCGAGGCGGTCATGAAGAAGGATGCGTTTGAGGTCGTTGTTGATCTTCATCTCGGCGCGTTCTCAAGTCAGATTTATACATGCGATTTTTCGCTCGACTATGTCCACATCAACGCGGACTACACGACCTAAGGGAATTAAAAAAATGAAGTCGCTCCTCTCTCTCGCCACGCTTTTCGTGCTTCTCGTCTCTGCCTCGGCCGAGACGGTCATTGATGTCACGGGCGTTGGTCTTCAGAAACAGTCGGTCTCGATTGATGTTGCGAATACGGCGTTCTCAAAATGCCTCAAGAAGAACCTTGAACTTTCGGGGCTCTTTCTCGTTGAGAAGGGTGGTGCGATTCGCGTCTCGGGTGCATCGGGCGCAATCACAGCCTCGTCCGCTCGGCGCACGGTGCCTGTCGACGTCACGTTCTCGGATGACAAGTCGGCGCGGCAGGCGGCGCGGCGCGTCTCGGACGCGATGTGCGAGGCGTTCGGTCAGCAGAAGGGTTTCGCATCTGATCCCGTCCTCTTCCTGAACCGTGGGCGCGTCAGGACGACCGGCGGCGCGATTCCGGCGGAACTGTGCACGGGCTACGCCGATGGCTTTGACGTTCGCCAGTTGACAAGCGATGGCAAAATGGTTATTTTCCAACGCTGGATGCCAGACCAGAAGAGTGTCTTCTATATTTCTGACAAGGGTGGCGCGACGCAAATCTGGAAAATGGATCTTGCGACAGGCGTGCGCAAGGTGGTGTGGTCGTTCAAGGGGACACCGACGGGTCTTGCGGTCTCGCCCGATGGGACGCGCGTCGCGGCGATCCTTTCGTTTCAGGGGAACCCCGAGCTTTACATTCTCAACATTGCGGGTGGTGCGTGGACGCGGCTGACGAAAACACCCTACGAGGTTGAGGGCCAGCCGACGTGGAGCCCTGACGGTACGAAGATCGCTTTCGTGCGCGGTGTCAATAGCCAGCAGATTTGGGTCATCGATATCGCGACGCGTCAGGAGCGTCGTCTGACGTCGCGCGGTCGCAAGAATGTTGATCCCGATTGGGGCGCGAACGGTCAGATCGCCTACATTTCGGGCAACGCCGTTGCCGTGATGAGCGCCGAGTCGGGCGATAAGTCGGCGCGTCTCGTCACCGAGGCCGCGAACTGGGAGCACCCGTCGTGGTCGCGCGACGGGCGTCATCTGGCGGCGAGTCGCGACAAGGCGCTCTTCGTCATTGATACGCTCGAAGACGGCGACAAGCCCAAGCAGATGTTCTTCGCAAACGGAAACTGGATCGCGCCGTGCTGGGCGAAGTGAAGGCCGCCTCGTTCAGATGTGGTATAATAGACTTTAGTAGAAGTGAATTGAGATTCTTGAGACTGAATATCTTATGACATACGATAAAAATCATGCGTTGCTTGAATGCAACATCCCAGGTCTTCCGATGAAGAGCGGCAAGGTGCGCGATGTCTTTGACCTCGGCGACACGCTTTTGATGGTCGTTACGGATCGTATTAGCGCGTTTGACGTGATGCTCCCTTGTGGCATCCCTGACAAAGGCAAGGTCTTGAACCAGATTTCGCTTTTCTGGCTCAACTTCTTCGGCGTCAAGAATCACCTCGTGACGGCGAACGTTGATGAATATCCCGATGTCTTAAAACCCTATGCGGATGATCTGCGCGGTCGCTCCATGCTCGTTAAGAAAGTCAACATGGTCGCGGTTGAGTGCATTGCGCGCGGTTACTTGACGGGTTCAGGTTGGAAGGAATATCAGAAGTCTGGAACGGTCAACGGCGAGAAGATTCGGGCGGGCTATGAGAACGCCTCAAAGCTTGACGAGGTTCTCTTTACGCCGACAACGAAGGCCGCGATCGGCGACCATGACGAGGCGATCAACTTTGATGAAACGAAAAAACGCGTCGGCGAGGCGACAGCGACCGCGCTGAAAGAGACGACGATTTCGCTTTATACGAAGGCGGCCGACTATGCGCGCGCGCGCGGCATCATCATTGCCGATACAAAGTTCGAGTTTGGTCAGGACGCGGACGGCTCGCTCATTTTGGCGGACGAAGTGCTCACGCCTGACTCGTCGCGCTTCTGGCCGGCAGAGAGCTACAAGGTTGGCGCGAACCCGCCGTCGCTTGACAAGCAATATGTGCGTGACTGGCTTGATTCAATTGGCTTTAACCATCAGCCGCCGGGGCCTGTTCTTCCTGACGAGGTCATTGCGAAGACGCGCGAAATCTACCTCAAGGCGTATCAAGATTTGACGGGTCAGGCACTCGCCTAACGCTCGATAGTCTAAGCGGTTCACAGTTTTATTTTTTCAATCTTAAAAAAGGAGTTCTTATGGGTATGTTTGATCAGGTGAAGCAGGCGATGCAGATGCGTTCGGAAGCAAAGAGGATTGAGGCCGAAGTGAAGAAAGTCTCGGCGGAATACACGAACGGTGGCATCACGGTTGTCGCGAAGGGCGATATGACGATTGAGAAGATTGCCGTCGCGCCCGAGGCCTACGAAGAGGTTATCAAGGGCAAGCCCGCGCGCTTTGAGACGATGCTCCTCAATGTCGTCAATGGCGCGCTCAAGCGTGCGCGCGAAGAAACGCAGCAGCTTATGATGAAGCAACTGCGCGAAGGTGGCGGCATGGCGGGCCTCTTCGGCAAGTAATCGGCGGCTCTTCTTTTCATGCTCGCGCCGATTGACGAACTTGAGAAATGCCTTTCGCGCCTACCGGGTTTCGGTCGGCGCTCATCGCAGCGAGCCGCGCTCGCGCTTGTGCGTGAAAAGGAACGGCTCTTAAGGCCGCTCACCCTTGCGCTCGCCAAGGCGTCTGACGAGGTTATCTGCTGTTCGCGTTGTGGCGCGTTCACGGTCGTGGGGCGCGATCCGTGTGACTTCTGTTTGGATGCGTCGCGTGAGGGTTCGTCGCTCTGCGTTGTTGAGGAGCCGTCCGATATTCTCGCCATTGAGGCTGCGGGCATCTTTCGCGGACGCTACCACGCGCTCGGCGGCAAACTCGCACCCGCACGGCGCATGGGGCCCGAGCGTCTGCGTCTGGCGGAATTGAAATCGCGCGTTCTTGAAGATGGTGTTCGCGAAGTTCTTCTCGCGCTTTCAACCGATATGGATGGTGACGCGACGGCGAGTTATATCGTTGAACTTTTGCGCCCGCTTGGAACGAAGGTGACGCGCCTTGCGTTTGGCCTTCCCGCCGATTCGGGGGTCGCCTATTCGGATCCGCTCACGCTTCGCCGCGCGATTCGCGGTCGTCAGGAGGCCTAAATGGATGACTGGCTTGACTTGAATCCAGATCCCGCGCATGTGAAGCGTGAGCGCGAGAAGGCGCGCGCGCTCCGGAAGACGGATTGGTGGCGCGCGTTGATTGCAAAGGGCGAGTGCCACTATTGTCACAAACAAGTCGGCGCCGAAAACCTGACGCTTGATCATGTCATCCCCGTTGCGCGCGGGGGCAAGTCAACGCGCGGGAATTGCGTGCCGTGTTGCGCAGATTGCAACGCGAAGAAAAAGGCTTACACGCCCGCCGAGATGATTCTGGATAAACTCTTTTAACGAAGACAACCACAAACCAAGAAAGGACCGTGCAATGAAAACGATTATTATCAACGCGCATGTGATCTCCCCGGGCGTGGATATCCCCAAGGCGACGATCACGATTGAGGGCCAGACAATCAAGGGCGTCGCCGTTCAGAAGAGCGTGCCCAAGGCCGACAAGAAGACGACGATTGTCGATGTGAAGGGTCAGTATGTGATGCCGGGCTTCATTGATGTTCATACGCACGGCGCGCAGACGTTTGACTTTTGTGATGCCGATCCGCAGGCCGTTTTCCGTTTGGCCGAGGCGAAGCTTGCCGAGGGCGTGACAACGTTCCTGCCGACGACGCTCACCGTTTCGCATAAGGAACTCATGATGTGCGCCAAGAATGCGCGCAATTACGTTGATGCGGGCGCGCCCTATGCGAAGGTGCCGGGCATCCATCTCGAAGGCCCGTTCATCAATGTGAAGTGCTGTGGCGCGCAGAACCCGAAGTATGTGCGCAAGCCGAGCGTGAAGGAGGTCAAGGAAATCAACGCCGTCTTCCCCGTTCGTCAGATTTCGTATGCCGTTGAGTCGGAGGGCGGCGCGGCGTTCGCGAAGGAGATGATCAAGATGGGCGTTCTGCCGAGCTGCGGGCATACGGGCGCGAAGCTTAAGGATCTCGTCCCTGCTTACAAGAACGGCCTTCGCCACATGACGCACTTCTGCAACCAGATGACGCCTTTGCATCACCGCGAGATCGGCATGGTTGGCGCGGGCTTCTTGATTGAAGACCTGAACACGGAGGTTATTTGCGACAAGATTCACCTCTGCCCTGACATGCTGAAACTCATCTTCACGCGCCGTTCGCTTGAGCATATTCAGATGATCACCGACTCGCTGCGTTGCTCGCACTGCAAGGACGGTTACTCGTTCGTTATGGGTGGGCTCAATGTGCGGCTTGAGAACGGCGAGGCGCGCCTTGTCAAGGGCGGCAACCTCGCGGGCTCAACGCTCTGGATGGGCATGGGGCTTAAGAATGTTCATGAGGTGACGGGCCTTCCGCTCAAGGATCTCGTGCGCACGACCTCGTGGAATCAGGCGATTGAGCAGGGCTGGGGCAAGACGCTCGGCAAGATTCAGAAGGGCTACCGCGCCGACCTCGTTGTTATCAACCCGCGCAGCTGGAAACCGTCGGCGGTCTTCGTTGACGGCGAGCAGAGAATTTGATATACTATATTCTCATGTTTCCGCCTGTGTCTTTCTTGAGGCGGGCGGAGACATGGGACGCAGGAGGGATGGCCGAGTGGCTGAAGGCAACGGTTTGCTAAATCGTCGTACGGTCTAATCTCCGTACCGAGGGTTCAAATCCCTCTCCCTCCGCCAATTTTCACATGAAGCGTCTCTTTGTGACGCGACTGTAGCTCAATTGGATAGAGCGTTGGCCTCCGAAGCCGAAGGTTGCTGGTTCGATCCCAGTCAGTCGCACCCGTCAATGTCTTCTGTCTACGCCACGCAAACAAAGACCAAAGACTTTGCTTGCTTTTGATTCTTTGTTGGTGGTATAATGAAAATATTAACCACCAATTAAAGGAAACGTTGAAACATGTGTGACAACGCATTGTCTCCCGCGGCGATTGAGAAGTTCGCCGAGTTGGATGCGTTCATTGACGGTCTCAAACTTGACCTCAATGACGAGCGCCGCCGCGGGCGCCTCATCCAGATCCTCCACAAGGCACAGGCGATTTTTGGCTATCTGCCGCGCAAGGTGCAGCAGCATGTCGCCGCCAAGATGGCGATTCCAGAATCGGCCGTCTCGGGCGTTGTGAGTTTCTATAACTATTTCACCACGAAGCCGAAGGGCAAGTACGTGATTGACGTGTGCCTCGGCACGGCTTGCTATGTGAAGGGCTCCGAGGGCGTGCTCCGCGAGATTGAGCGTGTGCTCGGCGTCAAGGCTGACACCGACCCGACGGCGGACGGACTCTTCTCGGTCAATGCGCTCCGCTGCGTGGGTGCGTGCGGTTTGGCGCCCGTCATGGTTGTCAATGGCAAGGTCTACGGCAAGATGACGCCCGCGAAAGCGGTTGAAGTGATTAACGAATACAAGGCGAGAGGGTAACGGACGATGAATACGATTAAAACAAAGGCCGATTTGTTGGCCGTTTACGAGTCCGCGAAATCGAACCTCGTCAAGCGTCTCGTCGCCGGCAAGATTGATGCCGAGAAGAAGGATATCCTTTGCTGCGGCGGCACGGGTTGCCATGCGTCAAGTTCGAATGTTCTCATTGAGAACCTTCGCGCCGAAATCAAGGCGGCGGGTCTTGAGAGCGATGTCAAGGTCATTCAGACGGGGTGCTTCGGTTTCTGCGCCCAGGGTCCGATTGTGAAGATCATGCCGGACAACGTCTTCTATGTGCAGGTCACGCCCGAGGACGCGAAGGAGATCATTGAAACACATATCAAGGGGCATCAGATTGTTGAGCGTCTTCTCTATGTTGAGCCGACCTTGAAGGAGGCGATTCACGACTACGCGAAGATGCCGTTCTACGCCAAGCAGCATCGCATCTCGCTGCGTAACTGCGGTCTCATCGATGCGGAGTCGATTGAAGAATACATTGCTCACGAAGGCTATCAGGGTCTCGCGAAGGCTGTTTGCGAGATGAAGCGTGCCGACGTCGTTCAAGAGATTCTCAACTCGGGTCTTTGCGGACGCGGTGGCGCGGGCTTCCCGACGGGGCTCAAGTGGAAGATCGCGGCGGGTGTTGAGGCTGATGAAAAGTACATCGTCTGCAACGCCGACGAGGGCGATCCGGGTGCGTTCATGGATCGCTCGATCATGGAAGGCGATCCCAATTCCGTGATTGAGGCGATGGCCATTGGTGCTTACGCGATTGGCGCGCAGCAGGGTCTCGTCTACATCCGCGCAGAATATCCGCTTGCCGTTCAGCGTCTGCAGAACGCAATCGATCAGGCGCGCGCGTGTGGTCTGTTGGGTCAGAACATCTTCGGCTCCGACTTCTCGTTTGACGTTGAGATTAAACTCGGCGCCGGCGCGTTCGTGTGCGGCGAAGAGACGGCCCTCATCCACTCGATGGAAGGTCAGCGTGGCGAGCCGACGACGAAGCCGCCGTTCCCCGCGAATGTTGGTGGCGGTTACTGGGGCTGCTCAACGAACGTCAACAATGTTGAAACGTATGCGTCGATTCCGTGGATCATGGTTCACGGCGCGAGCGAATACGCAAAGATTGGCAACTGGGTCGCCGAGCGCGATGAGAAGGGCAACTGGGTCAAGACCATCTCGGGCAACGCGGGCACGAAGGTCTTCGCGCTTGCGGGTCAGATTAACAATGTCGGCCTCGTTGAAGTGCCGATGGGCACGACGTTGCGCGAAATCATCTACGACATCGGTGGCGGCATCTCGGGTGGTCATCAGTTCAAGGCCGTTCAGACGGGCGGTCCTTCGGGCGGGTGCATCACGAAAGAGAATCTGGATACGCCGATTGACTATGCGAACCTCGGCAAGATTGGCTCAATGATGGGCTCGGGCGGCATGATTGTTCTTTCTGATAAGGACTGCATGCCAGCGATGGCGAAGTTCTATCTTGAGTTCACGAAGGACGAGTCGTGCGGCAAGTGTACGCCCTGCCGTATTGGTACGCGCCGTATGCTTGAGATGCTGCAGAAGATCTGCGATGGCACGGGAACGGAAGAGATGCTCACCGAACTTGAGGATCTCGCCAACACGATCAAGGACACCGCGCTTTGCGGTCTCGGTCAGACGGCGCCGAACCCGATTCTCTCGACCCTGCGCTACTTCCGCGACGAATATCTCGCGCATGTCAATGACAAGAAGTGCCCCGCGGGGACGTGCACGAAACTCTACTCGCTCAAGATTACCGATGCGTGTAAGGGTTGCACGAAGTGTGCGCGCAACTGCCCCGTCTCCGCGATTGCGGGAACAATCAAGCAGAAGCACGTCATTGATACAAAGAAGTGCATCAAGTGCGGCGCGTGCATCTCGGCATGCCCGTTCAAGGCAATCGTCAAGGAATAATCACTCTTACGGGAAAACGCTATGGCAAACGTGTCTATTACAATCAATGGCAGCAAGGTCGACGTTCCCGTCGGTTCGACGATTCTTGATGCGGCAAATAAGCTCAACATTCACATCCCGACGCTGTGCTACTGCCCCGATGTCGGCTGTGGTACGGCGAACAAGCCGGCCTCATGCCGTCTCTGCCTCGTTGAGGCAACGGGCATTCGTGGCCCGCGCAAGATTCTCGTCCCCGCGTGCGCGACCCCCGTCTCGCGCGACGGCATCGAAGTGTGGACGAACTCTCTGCGCGCGCTGAAAGCACGCCGCACGGTCTTGGAGCTTCTTCTCTCTGACCACCCGCAGACGTGTCTGACGTGCACGAAGAATCAGAGCTGTGAGTTGCAGAAACTCGCGCATGAGTTTGGCATCCGCGACATCAAGTATAAGGGCGCGGTCAACGACCTGCCCATCGACGAGTCGCCGGCGCTTGTGCGTGATATGTCAAAGTGCGTCATGTGCCGCCGTTGCGAGACGGTCTGCAATAAGGTGCAGACAGTTGGCGCGTTGACGGGTAACGGTCGCGGATTTTCTGCGAAAGTCGGCACGGCCTCGATGATTCCGCTCGCCGATAGCTCCTGCACGTTCTGCGGCCAGTGCGCGAACGTCTGCCCGACGGGCGCCATCGTGGGCAACAATAAGGTTGCTGAGGTTTGGAAGGTTCTTCACGATCCGACAAAGACGGTCGTTGTTCAGACCGCTCCGGCCGTGCGTGTGGCCATTGGCCAGTCCTTTGGCTTTAAGCCGGGCGCGCCCGTCACGGGCAAGCTCGTCGCAGGGTTGAAACTGCTCGGTTTCGACAAGGTCTTTGATACGGACTTCTCGGCCGACCTCACGATCATGGAAGAAGGGCACGAACTCGTTGAGCGCGTGAAGGCGGGCAAGAATTTGCCGATCCTCACGTCGTGCTGCCCGGGGTGGATTAACTTCCTCGAGCACCACTACCCCGATCTTCTGGACATTCCGTCGAGCTGCAAGAGCCCGCAGCAAATGTTCGGCGCGGTGGCGAAGAGCTACTATGCGGAGAAGACGGGTGTTGCGCCCCAGGACCTTATCGTCGTCTCGGTGATGCCGTGTCAGGCGAAGAAGTACGAGGCCGCGCGCCCCGAATTTACGCATGACGGCGTCAAAGATGTTGACTATGTCGTCACGACGCGCGAACTTATTTCAATGTTCCACGAGGCGGGCGTCAATCTCGCGAACCTTGAGGACGCTGAATACGATAGCCCCTTGGGCGAATCGACGGGTGCGGGTGTCATCTTCGGCGTGACGGGCGGCGTTTTGGAGGCGGCGCTTCGGAGTGTCACGTTTATGCTCACGGGCAAGAACCCCGAGGGCGATAAGATCAACTTCCGCGCCGTGCGTGGTCTTGACGGCGTCAAAGAGGCGAAGGTCGAAGTCGCGCCGGGTCTCAGCGTCAACGTGGCCATTGCGTCGGGTCTCGGCAATGCGCGCAAGGTGCTCGACATGGTGCGCGCCGATCGGAATCGCTTCCAGGCGATTGAGATTATGGCGTGCCCGGGCGGGTGCATCAATGGCGGTGGCCAGCCGCTCATTGCGGGTGATGAAGATCGTCGTGCGGTTCTTGAGAAGCGCATGGCGGGTCTTTACACCGAAGATGAGAGCAAGGTCGTTCGTCTCTCGCACGAGAACAAGGACGTTCAGACGCTCTACAAGGAGTATCTGGGCGAGCCGGGCAGCGAGAAGGCGCATCACCTTCTCCATACTTGCTACCACAACAACGCGCGCGCCTAAACAAGGCGCCGCGCGTCGGCAGAAAATGATATAATAGAAAAATACATTTCAATATCAAGGAAAGGGTTGAAAAAGAAATGGCAATGAATCGTCGGGACTTCCTGAAGGGAACCGCATGGATGGGAACGGCTGCGCTCGCCGCAGGCTGCCACATGAATCGCCTTGGCTTTGGCGAGGGTGGAATCATGCAGAACTACGTCTACCGCAAGCTGATGGGCAAGAAGATTCGCGTCGGCTTCGTTGGCGTGGGTTCGCGTGGATCGGGTGCGGTGCACCGTGTCGCGCAGATTCCGGGTTGCGAAGTGACCGCGCTTTGCGACACGAATGAGCGCAATCTGGATGCGAACCTTAAGTGGCTCAAAGATCACAAGCATCCTGTTGAGACGAAGAAGTATTTGGGTCCGACGGCCTATCAGGATCTTTGCGATTCGGATGTCTGTGATGTCGTCTACTGCGCGACGCCGTGGGCGCTTCACGCGACGGTTGGCCTTTACGCGCTTAATCATGGCAAGGTCGCGCTCATCGAGGTGACGAGCGCGCTCACGACCGATGAGTGCTGGGAACTCGTTGAGGCGTCCGAAAAGTGGCGCGTTCCTTGCATGCAGCTTGAGAACTGCGTCTATGGTGAGATTGAACTTCTTGAGCTCAACCTCGCGCGCATGGGCATGTTCGGCGAAATCAATCATGCCGAGGGCGCGTACATCCACGACCTCCGCGAGATCATTCCGTCGACGGGCACGATCTACAACTCGGAGTATGCGTGGCGCTACGATGAGAACATGAAGCACAAGGGCAACCGTTACCCGACGCACGGCCTTGTTCCGCTCTGCCAGACGATGGGCATCAACCGTGGTGACCGCCTGGACTACCTCGTCTCGCTTGAAAGTGGCTCGTTCAACTCGAACTATGAGCGCTTCAAACGTGAATACCTCAAAGAGACCGACCCGCGCAAGTTTGATAAGCCGGCCGAGATGGGCGAGATGAATACGACGCTCTTCAAGACGGTGAAGGGTAAGTCGATTATGATTCAGCACGATGTGAGCTCGCCGCGCCCCTATTCGCGCATCCAGCTCATTTCGGGCACGAAGGGCATCGTTCAGGACTACCCGTTCAAGTGTACGTTCGAGTCCACGTGCTGGGACGGCAAGGGTCACAGCTGGTTCAGCGACGAGAAGGCGGAAGAAATCCGCACGAAGTATATGCACCCGCTTTGGCGCGACGTCTCCGAAATGGCGAAGAAGGTCGGTGGCCACGGCGGCATGGACTTCATCATGGATCTGCGCTGGGCGTGGTGCTTGCAGAACGGCGTGCCGCTCGATATGGATGTCTACGATCTCGCGGCGACAAGCTGCATTTGCGAGCTCACCGAGACGTCCGTCCGCAACGGCTCGAAGCCGGTCGCGATTCCGGACTTCACGCGCGGCAACTGGAAGAATGTTGAACCGTGGGGCATTGTCAATGTCGACCTCAAGAAGATGGGGCTTGATACGGGCAATGTCAAGAAGGACAACGCGGCGCTCAATGTTTAAGCTCCTCTTCCAGATCGCCAAGTATGGCGTTATTGGTGTCTTGGCGACGGCGATCAATCTCGCCGTCGCCGAGATTTGCGCGGCCTATGTTTGGCCGTGCCTGACGCCAGATGACTTGTTTGTTCGGTGGGAGGTTTTTAGCCTAAAGGACGCAACGTATTTCGTTTCAGATTCCGTTCGCGCCCTTCGCGCCGTCTATTGCAACCTTGCGGGCTTCTTCATTGCGAACGTCATCTGTTGGCTCTTGAATCGTAAGTTCGTCTTCACGCCCGGGCGGCACGCTTGGCTCTTTGAATACGCGCTCTTCCTCGCAGGGAGTGGCTTTGCGATTGCGTGTGGTTCGGCGGCGATTTGGGCACTCGTCAAGTTTCAGGGTATGCAGACGACGTATTCGTTCGGCATCAACGTTCTTGTCTCGGTCGCAGTCAACTTCGTTGTCAGGAAGTTTGTTGTGTTCAAGGGATAGGGAGATGGAAAAGTGGAACGGTTGAAAGGTGGAAAGGTGAAAGGGCTTGGTAGGGTTGGCGTTCCATCGCCAGCCGTGGACGGCGGTGGAACGCCGTCCCTACCGTGTTTGGCAATTGTCTCAATGTGGTTGTCGCTCGTCTTCGGTATGCTGTCCTTCTCCTCTTTTGCCGCCGAGAGCAGTGATTCGCTGCGGGCGGCGCAAATTGTGGCGGAGAAGACGGCGACGGAGGTTGCTGAGAAGGTCGTCACGGATGCTGTCAAGGAGGCGGCCGAGGCGGCCGCAAAGGAGCAGATTGATGCGACGGTGAAGGCGGCCGTTGAGAAGGCGGCGAAGGAGGCCGCGGCGGCGACAACGGCGAAGGCCGATGCGAAGGCGGACGCCGAGGCGGCGAAGACGGAGCGCAAGGAAGATCTTCGTCGCATTGATACGCGCGTTTTTAGGCTTGTTCATGCTTCCGCGCTTGAAGTCGCCGAGAACTTGAACACCATGTGGAGTGGTGACTTTGGTGAGACATGTAAAATTACAAAAATCGCCGTTGCCTTCCCCGAGTCAAATGCCGTTATGGTGACCGCGCCACGCTTTATTCTGGATGCGTGCGAAAAGGCTGTTGCAGAACTCGATGTTGAAGCGCAGCAAGTTTACATTGAGGCGCGCTTTGTTGAACTTGGCAATACGGCCTCACATAAGATTGGTATTGATTGGTCAATGTTTGGGGGAATGACGGGCACGGCAACGCTCGGAGGTGGCATTCAGAACTATCGCGTGGGTTCGCGCGTGACCAATTATACGCGTAATTTTAATGGGGATACTTATACGATCGGCGGTGGGGACGGGAGAGATGCTGAGATTTCCTATTTCAATGGAACGTTGAACTTCTCGCAGATGGCGATTACGTTGAGCGCGCTCGACGCGACGCAGGACACGAAGACGTTTTCAAATCCAAAGATTATCGTCTCATCTGGCAAGAAGGCGATGGTCGATATGACGACGAAATATCCGAATGTAAAAATTACGGCGTCGCGCACAAAGACGAGCGCATCTACGTCGCTTGATATTGCCTCAAGTATGGAGGCGATTCCCGGTGAAGATAAGTTCATGTTCGCGAAGGAGGCGTTTTTCTCGTGGGGCATCTCGCTTGAGGTGACACCGCGCATCTCAACGAATGGGCTTATCAATGTGCAAATTGTTCCGACGATTTCGTCGCTTGATGACTGGGTCTATACAGGTGCGAATGGCGATGAAGATAGTGAAGGCACGATTTCGGCCAAGTATCCTCAGATTAAGGTTCAGCGCCTGATTAGCGAGTTTAATCTTGAGAGCGGCACGACGGCCGTTATTGGCGGTCTTTCCATCACTGAAGAGCAGCAGGTTGATAATGGGATTCCGCTTTTGCGCGACATTCCGTGGATTGGGCCTCGCCTCTTTGGGTCTGTGACACGCGAGAAGAAGCAAAAAGAAATTATCGTTTTTGTGACAGTCGGTCTTGTCAATCCGCACAAGGTCGCACCAGACGCGGGCTTGCCGAAGAATGCAGTCTTGGGTCGCCAGTACACGAAGGGTCAGAAACTTGAGCCGGGCGATCGCCCCGAGAAGAACATGGAGGGCATTGAGTCTCTGGATATGCGCCCCTTGGAGGAGCAGGCGAAAGATCCGCTCAAGACACAGAAGAGCGATGGATTTAGTTTGAGTGATTACATCCCGTTCCGCAAGGAATCTAATTTGAACAAGGACGAAAAATGAAGAAACTTGTTGTTTTAATTCTCTCGCTCTCGGCCGCAACTGCGTGGGCCGACCGCGTTGAACTGAAGTCTGGCTCGTTTTTGACGGGCACGGTTAAGAGCGCGACGATTGATTCCGTCGTGTTTGCGTCTGACGACCTTGGCGATGTCACGATCAAGGTCGCGAACATTGCGAAGCTCGATGTTGGCTCGCACGTCGTTCAGCGTAACGACTTGAGCGAGACGACCGAGACGCTTGCTATCTCAAATGGCGCGTATCTCGCTGCGACGAAGCCGCTCAATATGGGCGACGTGAAGGCGATTGACCCCGTGCCCGAGAAATGGCACGGTTCAATCACGATTGCCTACAACGCCACGCGCGGAAACTCTTATGAGAACACGGCGACGGTGCTTGTGAATGTGAATCGTCGTTGGGAGTCGGATCGCTTCAATGGCGACTTTGGCTACTACTACGGCGAGAGTGGGCAGCGCGGCGAAGAAAGGCAGAAGTCAACGGATAAGTGGGAAGTCGGACTTCAGCACGATCACTTCTGGGCGCCGAAGATTTACCACTATGAGAATGTGAAGTGGGAGCGTGATCGCATTCAGCTTCTCAATGCGCGCTACCGCCTCGGCCTCGGCGCGGGCTATCAGTGGCTTGACGGCGCGGTCTTTGAATCGACGGGTACGTGGAGCTTCAATCAGGAATTCGGTCTTAACTGGATTCGTGAAGAATACGAGAAGGGCGACTCGACGAGCGGCGGCTACTGCGCGGTTCGCTATGCGCACCACCTCCTCTTCACGCCGATTTGCTGCGAGAAGATTAACTTCTTCCACAACGCCGAGATCCTGCCGCAGGTTGATGACTGGGAGAAGTTCCTTGTCAAGGCGGACGTTGGCTTTTCCGCGCCGCTCGCGTATGACTGGACGCTCGATGCGAAGATTGAGTGGGAGTATAATTCCAAGCCCGCGAACGACCGCTTGAAGGATGACCTCCGCTATATCATCGGCCTCGGGTATAAGTGGTGAGAGTCGCAATCGTCTACCCACCATTCCGATGTGAGAAGGGCGTCGCCCTCCTCACGCAGAATCGGCAGTTCCAGTGGTTCTCGCGTCCGACCTACATCTTCCCCGTTGTGCCCGCCACGGCGGCGACGATGCTGAAGAAGGCCGGGCACGAGGTTCTTTTTCTTGACGGCATTGCGTCTGAAATGACGAGCGAGGCCTTTGATGCCGCACTCGCCGCGTTCAAGCCTGATCTCGTTGTTCTTGAGACGAAGACGCCGGTTGTGAAGCGGCACTGGGCGTGGATAGCGGAACATCGTGGGCCCAAATTCCTGCTCGTGGGCGATCATGTCACCGCCTTGCCGCAAGAGTCGATTGAGAAGCCGGGCGTCTGGGCGGTTATTCCTGGCGGCGACTGGGACTACGGCCTTCTTGACTACATCGCCGCGGGTTGCCCCAAGGGCGTTCAACCGTTCGCGCTACATGAGTCGCTCAAAGACACGCCGTGGATTGATCGCGACCTTGTTCATTGGGAACTTTACGCGAAGAAGAACGGCAACTTCCGTCGCACGCCTGGAACCTACATTATGTCGGGCCGCGACTGCTGGCATGGCAAGTGCACGTTCTGCAGTTGGACGACGCTTTACCCAAAGTATCGCACGCGCGACCCGATTGATGTCGTCAATGAGATCGAGAGGCTCGTCACGAAGTACGGCATCAAGGAGATCATGGATGACTCGGGCTCGTTCCCCGTTGGCGCGTGGCTTACGACATTCTGCAATGAGATGATCAAGCGCGGCCTCCCGAAGAAGGTGCGTCTTGACTGCAATATGCGCTTTGGCCGCCTCGGGCTTGAGGATTACAAATTGATGCGCAAGGCGGGTTTCCAGTTCGTTCTCTTCGGCGTCGAGAGCGCGAATCAGGAAACGCTTGATCGCTTCAATAAGGCGCTCAACGTTGAGGATGTTGAGAAGGGCGCGAAATGGGCAACCGAGGCGGGGCTTGATGTTCATGTCACCTTTATGTTCGGTCATGCGTGGGAAGGCCCGAAGGAAATCGCGAACACCGTGCGCCTCGCGCGCCGCCTGCTTGCGAAGGGTTGGGCGAAGACGCTTCAATGCACGCTCACGATTCCCTATCCAGGCACACCGCTTTTTAAGGAACTTGAGGCGACGGGTGGTCTCACGACGAAGGACTGGGACGAATACGATATGCGCCGCGCGATTACGAAGACGCCGCTCGCGACGGAGGCCGAGCTTAAGGCGGCGATCCGCGAAGTCTATCGCGGCTTTTTGCAGCCGGGCGCGCTTTGGCATCGCCTCACGACGACGCGCACGCTCTTTGATTTCGGCTTTTATTATCGCGGTGTTCGTTCGCTCATCGGTCACCTTGTTGACTTCCGTAAATGAGATTGCCCGCCTGGATTTTCCTCGCCCTTGGTGTCGTATTGTCTTCTGACCTCTTTGCGGGCGAGACAAATCTTGTCGCTGATTTGGGGACAATCCATGTTGAAGCAAGTGCGCTTTCGAAATACCGTCCTCAATCCGTTTCGGGCGGCACGTTCACGGGCGAGGCGCCCGAGACGCTCCCGTGCGTTGTTGAGACGTTGACGGAGGACTTTATTCGCGAGAAGAACCCGACCGACATGAATGATCTTCTTCGTCAGGTGCCGGGTGTTGAGACAGGTGGCACCTCGCTCCTTGTGCGTCAGCCCGGATGCTTCTCTATTCGCGGCATGGGAGGCACGGAGCCCGCGTTTGACGGTGTTGTGCCTGTTGGACGCGGCGCGGGGCTTTTTATGGATCCTGCGATGATGGAGCGCGTTGAGATTGTGAAAGGGCCCATCGCGTCGCTCGTCGGGGGTGCGGGTGCGCAGCAGAATGCGAACGGCGCGGGCGGCTCGATCAATATGCATCTCAAAGGCGCGCATTTTTGCGAAAGTGAGATCAACTTCTCCGAGCAGACTTCGGTCGGACGCAACATTTGGCGTCAGCGCGGCATGATTGACGCGAACGAGATTCTGATTGACGATAAACTCGCGATCCGCCTGCCCGCCTCGTTTGATTTCTACTCGCCCGCGTACATCTCAAACGGCTCACAAGATGGGGCGCGTCCGCGCGAGCAGTGGACGATCGCGCCGTCCGTCCTCTTTAAGGCGACCGAGAACCTGACATTTGGCCTCAAGACGATGTTCGTTTTGTCCGATAGCCCCAGTTACATTGGTATTCCCGTTTGGCGCGGGAAGCCAGCGGGCGGCTATGGGTGGTCTGAGTCGTCGTGCCGTCCGTGGGATCGTTCAAAATATCGCGGGATGTATGTGAACCCTTATGTTGATTGGCAAGTGACGGAGGACTGGCTCATCAAGCTCGGCGGCGCGTTTATGTATTCCGATTGGGAACAGACCTCGCGCGAACCGTATGTGCCGTCAAAGAAGTCGGTGACCAACCCGACGGGACTCTCGGCCGCTGAATACGCCCGCGTCATGAACCACTTCTATGAGACGGGCGACTGGTTGACGGGCGAAAAATACATGACGTCAAGCTTTTCCGAGTCAAGCGCCATTCAGCGTAATTTCAACCTCTATGCGCGCTCGGTCTATACGAAGAAGGAACTGCCGTGGGGCTTTCGCAATACGTTCCTTGTGCAGGGCGACTTCTACTATCGCGATGGTGGCGCGTTTGGCGCGGCGGTGACGCGCTACGGCGCGACGATTCAGGACTCAGTCGGATGGGGCTGGGTCACGCTGCTCGCCGGACTCCGCTACGACTACTTCGTCGAGAACGCGTCCGTCGTGACGACGACGAGCCGCGGCCGAACGACAACGACCGTTTACGACGAGGCGCACGCCTTCGCGTTCTCGCCACGCGGCGGTCTCACGGTTCAGCCGCTCGACGGACTCGTCCTCTTCGGCAACGTCTCGCAGACGCAGACGCCGAATCTCGGCCTCGTCTCGGCGGACGGCACGCGTCCGACCGACCCGTGGGAGGCGACGCAGTGGGAGGCAGGCTTTCGCGTTCGTCCGTTGGCGTGTCTTTGGCTCTCGGCGTCCTACTTTGACATCAATCAGAAGAACATGCCGACGGCGGATTCAGAAGGCTACTACTATTTCACGGGGCACAACTCCTCGCGCGGCGCGGAGTTCTCGCTCTCTGGCGACATCACCGAAGACTGGACGATTCTCGCGCTGTACGCTTACACGTTTTACGCAGATCACACGAAGAATGGAAAGGCTAGCGAGTTCGAGCGCACACCGCGCCATGCCTTCACGCTCAACACGTCGTATCGGTTGCATGGGTTCGATGTTATTGACGATATTGTTGTCGGCCTCGGCTATCGCTTCCGTTCAATGAGTTACGCGACGATGCGCGGCACGTATGTGAATGAGAATCTGAAGTTCAACCCGAGCCACGTCTTCGACATCAACGTGTCCGTGCCGCTCTCTAAGTTTGGCGGGCGCGACGATTGGTTTCTGACGCTTGGCGTACGCAATCTTTTTGACGAGAAATATTTTGATACCTCGCGCCACTTCTACGAGGCGTTTGTCGGCGACCCACGCACGTTTGAGATCGGCCTCCGTGGCAAATTCTAAACGGGTGCGGAGAAAGCAAAAATTTTTAAAAGGGACGCTTGACGCGCAGGCGGGGAAAATGATATAATACTTCTCAATCTTGTTTGAGGGCTATTAGCTCAGTTGGTTAGAGCGCTTCCTTGACATGGAAGAGGTCAGTAGTTCGAATCTACTATAGCCCACCAAATAACGACGATATTTTTTTGACGATGAAAAACGCTGTTCTTATTCTTCTTGGCCTTGACCTTGCGCTTGTTAGCTGCGGGGCCGTCTGAGGTATAAACAAAAAAGCGAGAAACATGACGGCTCCGCAAAAAACTGCGGGGCCGCGTTCATTTTTAGAAATACGATTTTGAAAGCTTCTGGGAAATGATTATTGATGTCCATTCACATGACTTCGCGCCAGCGGTTGTTGTCCGCGCGATGGAGGGTATGTGCCGGGGGCTTGGCTCGCATCTCGCGCCCTCGGGCGATGGAACACTTGAGAATCATCTCGATCATCTCGACCTCGCGGGCGTTGACAAGGCGGTCATGTGCCCGATTGCGACGAAGCCAACGCAATTTGACATCATTTTGCGCCGTTCGGTCGCGATCTTGTCTGGCGCGGCGGGTGAACGCGCGCAGCGTAAGATTATCCCGTTCGCGTCGATTCATCCGCTTGACCCCGACTGGTCGCGCCATCTTGACGAAATCGCGAAGGCCGGCATCAAGGGGCTGAAGTTTCATCCCTACTATCAGAATTTCTCTCTTGAAGACCCGGCTGTCTGGCCGCTCTTTGATAAGATCGCGGGCCTCGGCCTCGTTGTCCAATGTCATGCCGGGCGCGACTTGGGCTATCTTGATCGCACAGATTCCTGCTACCCGCGTGAGATTGCGATTTTGCTTCGCCACGTGAAGGGGCTTACGTTTATTGCGGCACATTTGGGCGGATGCTCAGGCGCGCCCGCGCACGCTGTGGACGAGATTCTTGATCTCGGTGCCTACATTGACACATCCGCGCTTGTCCAAAATCACCACAAGGATGAGGAGATGCGGCTTTTGCGTTCGTGCCCGACCGAGCGACTCCTCTTCGCAACAGACTTTCCATGGACGCATTATCCTGAGGAACTCGCGTGGGTGAAGCGCGTCCGCGCCCCAGAAGACCTTGATGCCGTCCTTGGCGGGAACGCGCAGCGACTTCTTAACATCAAACAAAACTGAAATGAAGCGAACCATGAGTACGAAAGAATTCAAACTCACCGACCCGTTCGGAACCGCGCCCAAGACGGCGCCGTTCACGCAGTCCGTCTCAACCGGCGTTCCGTGGCATAACCTGCCCGTGACGCGTGAATATACGCTCGGGCAACTTCTCGACCAGACAATCGCCCGTTGCGGCGAGAACGATGCCGTCGTCTATGCGGATCGCAACTTCCGCCTCTCGTGGTATCAGTTTGGCGAAGAAGTTGACCTTGTCGCAAAGGGCCTGATGGCTCTCGGCGTGAAGCGCGGTGAGAAGGTGGCTCTGTGGGCAACGAACGTGCCGCACTGGGTCGTCCTCATGTTCGCGACGGCGAAGATTGGCGCGATTCTGTTGCCGCTCAACACGAATTACAAGTCGCACGAAATGGACTTCGCGCTCAAGCAGTCCGATGCGGAGAACCTCTTCGTCATCAACGGCTTCCGTGATTGCGATTATGTTCAGGTCATCAACGAACTCGTTCCTGAATTGAAGGTCTGCCCGCGTGGTGAGTTGAAGAGTGAGAAGTATCCGCACTTGAAGCGCGTGTTCTTCCTCGGCGGCGAAAAGCACCGTGGCATGTACTCGCTCAACGAAGTGAAGTCGCTCGCTTGCGAAGTGACGCAAGAGGAGTATTTGGCGCGGCAGGCGACGGTGGATGTCAATGACGTCGTCAATATGCAGTACACGTCCGGGACGACGGGTTTCCCGAAGGGCGTGCAGCTTACGCACCGCAACATCGCAAACGACGGCTTCTGGATTGGCGCGTGCCAGAACTTAAGCTGCCGCGACCGCGTGTGTATTCCCGTGCCACTCTTCCACTGCTTTGGTTGCGTCCTCGGCGTGATGAGCTGCGTCAACCATGGAGCCACGATGGTCTTCCTGGAGAAGTTTGATCCCGTGCAGGTGATGACCTCGATTGAGCAGGAGAAGTGCACGGCGACCTACGGCGTGCCGACGATGTACATCGCGATGCTTGACCACCCGCTCTTTAATCGCTTTGACTTCCGCTCGCTTCGCACGGGCATCATGTCGGGCTCGGCGTGCCCCACGCACCGCATGCAGCAGGCGAACGACAAGATGTTTATGCGCGAAATCACGAATCCGTATGGGCTTACCGAGTCTGGTCCCGTGATGACGATGACGCGCTACTTCGAGACGTCGATTGAACGCAAGTGCCAGACGATTGGTCAGGCCCTTCCGGGCGTTGAGGTTGCGATCATTGACCCTGAGTCGGGTGAGATCGCGCCGATCGGTCAGGATGGCGAAATCTGCTGCCGCGGCTTCAACACGATGAAGGGCTACTACAAGATGCCCGAGCAGACGGCGAAGTGCATTGACAAGAACGGCTGGCTCCATTCGGGCGATATCGGCAAGATGGATGCAGATGGCTACTACTACATCACGGGCCGTCTCAAAGACCTCATCATTCGTGGCGGCGAGAACATCTCGCCGAAGGAGGTGGAAGACTTCCTCGGCACGATGCCAGGCGTCAAGGATGTCGCCGTCGTCGGTTGCCCCTCGAAGAAGTATGGTGAGCAGCCCGCCGCGTTCATTATCCGCGCCGACGGCTCTGAAATTTCGGAGCATGACGTCGCGGTGTTCTGCAAGGACAAGATCAGCTGGTTCAAGATTCCGAAGTATGTCCACTTCTTGGACATCTTCCCAATGACGGCGAGTCAGAAGATCCAGAAGTACAAACTGCGCGAGATGGCGCACGAACTCTGGCCTGATGCGTAAACGATAAACGACGAATCAAAAAAGGAAAGAAAACGAAGATGAAAGAGAATAACAAAGTTGGTGAGCGCATCCGGACCTACCGCGAGAAGCTCGATATGAGTGTCTATGACCTCGCCCAGCGTAGCGGCGTGGACGAGAAGCTCATCAACGCCATTGAGAAGGGTGAGGTGCTGCCCGCGCTCGGCGTCCTCACGAAACTCTCTCGCGCGCTCGGTCAGCGTCTCGGTACGTTCATGGACGACCAATTCAAGCCCGATCCCATTATCACGCGCGCGGCGGACATCGCAACGGCGAACGCGAAGGCGGATGAGTTCAATACCCTTGGCTACGCGTCGCACTCGCTCGCGCTCGGCAAGCCCGACCGCCACATGGATCCGTTCCGCATTGAGTTCGCCGCCAACGGCGTGGATGCTGTCTCGTCCCATGAAGGCGAGGAGCTCATCATCTGCGTGAGCGGTGAAGTTGAACTCACCTATGGGAGCGAGAAGTCTGTTTTGAAGCCCGGCGACACGGCCTACTACAATGCGGTCGTGAAGCACGGGCTTCGTGCGCTCAACGGTGAGCCGGCGTCAATTTACGGCGTCGTCTTCATGCCGTTCTGACCGCCTGCGGTCGCATACTTGCGGTCGTAGAGGAGCGCGCCGTTCAGAATCACGAGCACCGAGCCGAGATTGTGGACGAGCGCGCCCGTCACGGGCGTGAGGATGCCGAGCATCGAGCAGACGATTGCGCATGCGTTGATCGTCATTGAAATTGCGATGTTCGTCTTGATGAGTTTCACGCATGCGAGCGAGAGTCGCTTCAAGTAGGCGACTTTCGTAATATCATCGGTGACGAGCGAAACATCGGCCGCCTCTTGCGCGATGTCGGTGCCCATGCCGCCGCCCATCGCGACGCCGACATCTGCGACTTTGAGCGCGATCGAGTCGTTGACGCCGTCGCCGATCATGACGACTCTCTCGCCCTTCGCCTGAAGCGCCTCAACCATCTTTGACTTATCCTCTGGCTTGCACTCGAAGCGCACTTCGTCAAGCCCCGCTTCGGCGGCGAACTTGCGTGCGATGTCTTCGTGGTCACCTGAGAGCATGAGCGACTTGACGCCGAGCGTCTTCAAGTCGGCGATCATCTCGCGCGCTCCCGGGCGCAGCGCATCGCCGAGTTGAAGCGTGCCTGTCTTGTCGAAACACGCGAACGTGACCGCGCCCATTTTCTCAAGTGCTTCGCCCGACTTAATGATGACGCCAAACTTTGTTGCCTGTCCAATCGCCGCCATGACGGAGGTTGGCGTCGCGAGTGCGAGCGCGCATGGGCAGAACACGACGAGGATTGTCACGCCACGGATGAGCGCGACGTTGACATCGCCCAAGATTAGCCACGCGCCGAGGAATGTCAAGACCGCGATGCCGAGTGAGCACGGTACGAGAATGGCCGCCCACTTGTCGGCGACGCGCTGCATCGGCGCCTTCTTTGTTTCCGCCTCCTGCACGAGTCGCACGAGCTTTTGCACACTTGAGTCGCCCGCGAGCTTCGTGACATGGAAGCGGATCGTGCCGCGCTGGTTGATCGTGCCCGAATAGACCTCGTCGCCCGCCTTCTTCGCGACGGGCACCGACTCGCCCGTGAGCGACGCCTGGTCGATCGTCGTCTCGCCCTCGTAGACTTCGCCGTCCGCCGGAACGGACATCCCCGGCAGCACCTCGACGGGATCGCCGATCGCGAGGCTCTCGACGGCGACGTCCTTGAAGAAGATGCCCTTTGCGTTGCACTTCGGGCACGTGATGACCTTGCGCGCCGTCTGCGGCACGAGCGCGACGAGTTTGTGGAGTCCTTTTTTTGCACGGTTGACCGTCCAGGCCTCAAGTTTCTCACCGAGTGCCATAATGAACGCGACCTCGCCTGCCGCGAAGAGTTGGCCAATGCAGACGCACGCGATCATCGCCGAGGTGATGAGGAGCGCCGCGCGGATGCGCCGCTCGAGGACGAGTGCCTCAACGGCCTCTTTGAGGACGGGCAATCCGCAGAGAATGAGCGGAATCCACGCTGGGTTGAAGATCTCCGCCCAATGATGGAGCGCGCTTTCGGGTGACGCGCCAGTCGTCGCGCCACCTGAGACAGCGCAACCGTGCCCGACCAAGACGAAACTGGCGACAAGGCCGATGGCGCTTAAAACCAGAAATGGCCAACCTTCAAGGCATTCGCAGAATGCATCAATTCTCGTCCAAAGACCGCCCGATGCCTGTGCCTCGGCCTTTGCTTCCTGACTCGCGCCACAACAACTTCCCATGGTTATTTCCTTCTTATTTCACGCTTTCGGATTGCGTTTTTTTCGCTTGTTTTTCTTCTTACGCCAGTTTACTGAAATTCTCAAGGGCCTCGGCGAAGTTCTCAATCGTCTCGTCGGCGTTTCCGCTCTCAATACCCTCGCGCACGCAGTGGCGGAAGTGGCCTTCAAGAATCATGAATGAAATCTTGTGAACAGCACCATTAATGGCGTTGAGTTGAACGAGGATATCCTCACAGGGCACGTCTTCGCCAATCATCTTGATGACACCGTTCACTTGCCCAGCAATCTTCTTGAGTCGCATTTGGAGCGAGGTGACGTCTTCTATGCATTTCTTCATTGTTTGATTCCTTTTCGTCTTGAACGAGACGGCGAACAGTATACCATACCCCCGTAGGGTATGTCAAGCGGGCATGAATCCTTTCCCTTGACGGGGGGGGGGGGACTTTAGTAGAATAAAATGTAGGAACGTTATCAATCATCTATGACAAGGAGTCTCCTTATGACAACACGCCTTACGACGCTTCTGACAACGCTTCTTGTTTCGCTCGGTGCCTTCGCGCAAGAGTATACTGCAACCGATGTAAATGGTGCGGTCAATTGGTCTGAGATTTCCTTCGGTGAGGGCGTGACATGGGCTTCGGCCGAGGATGCCGTTGCTAACATTACGCTTTCGGGCGCGGCAACGATTACTCTGCCTGAGAACTTTCAGGCGAACGCAATCAATTTTACGGGTGATTACGCCGTCACGATCAAGGAAGCGTCGAACGCGACGACGATGAGCACAATTACGACGATCTCCGGTTCGTCGGGCGTGACACGCGAGATACCGAATGGATGTGCTGATACAAACCTTACATGCCCTGCGGGTATGACATTTGTTTTGCCCACGAACGCGACGGCGACGATTGGATTTGTGGATCGCGGTCTTCAAGGAACACTTGTTATTGAAAAGGGCGCGACGCTTACGGCGGCCTCTAAAGATGCGCCTAATTATAATCAGGGTAGCCGCGCATGTGTCAAGGTCTATGGAACACTTGATCTTTCGACATACCGTTGGACGTTTCGGAATTGCGAACTTGATCTTTTCGGCAATGCAATCGTTAATGGCACGGGCGATAATGAGGGCGCGGTTGATCTTTGGAATAAAATTGTCGCAGACGTCGCGCCAGGTGAATCAACGGCCTCGCCAGTAATCAACGCGCCTGTCGCGTGGTCGGATAATGGGTCCGTCATCTTCGTTAAGGCGAATGTCACACTTACGCTCAAAGGTGTCGGCAAGGGGAGTTACGGCATCAAGACGTTCGCGAAGCAGGGCGCGGGAACGTTACGCATTGAGGCCGCGCAGTCAAAGACGGCCTTATTGAGCATGAGCTCGGGTGCGCTTGAACTTGCTTGCGAATCGGCCATCACGACGGCGACTGCGGCGACAATCTCGAGCGGCTCAACGCTACGCATCCTTGCGGGAACGTATGATCTTTCCACATATACCATTCAAGGTGCGCTTGATATTCAGGGCGGAACCGTCATCGTTCCCTCAACGGCGACGGGCACGGTGACGGAAGGCGCGGATGCGACGATGAAGGTTGGCGTTACGGCGACGCAGTGGGCGGTTGACGGTTTCACACTTCCCGAAAATTTTGTTTTGAAGGATGGCCACACGGACGTTGTCTTCGTGTATGACGGGCATGAGGTGACGGGCGAAGGGCGCGTCTTAAAGGCGCAGTGCATTCGGTGGATTGGTGCGCAAGGCGCGGAATGGTCGGCGGCATCAAACTGGTCCAGTGGCATCGTGCCAACGGCGAGTAGCGGCGTGTTGATTGACCAGGAAGGTGCGGTCATCGTTGTCAAGTCAACGGACATCGCCCCCGCGACGGTTCAGATCTCGTCAAACGCGACGATTCAAGGTGCGCTTACCAACTTCAAAATTATTTTGATTGACGAGAGTGTGACACTCACCTACGAGGGAACAGGAACGGCCGAATACATAAAGGGGTCTGGGACACTCAACCTTGCGAAGGGGACGGTCCTTTCTCCGATTCAGTGGCCTTCCTATCTTCTGACGGACGGTGGGTTTACAGGAAAGTTTGTGGGAGAGGGTGCGATTTCGCACACCGCCTTTCCGGGGTCTCAAGCTGTTCAAAGTCTCCTGAAGGATCCCGATCGTTGGCAGACAACGTTTTTCGTTCGGGGTAATACGAGTATTCAGAATCTCGATCTCAACAACTTTGGGAACACGAATTCCATCATTCGTCTGCAGGGGTGTGCGGGGTATCTCGCATCGGCAAAGGCGGGCGTTACGATTCTGCCGACGATTGAACTTGTCAATGGTGATGCGAATGCATTTGGTTTTAATTGTAACAACGGCTCAACGACCGATCTCATTGAGTTTCGCAAAGTGATTGGCACGGGTGCGTGGCAGGTGAACGGTAGCTCAACGCGCCGCCACTTCTTCCCTGATGTGAGTGAATTCAAGGGCGCGTTCAAAATCACGAATCAGGGGCAGACCTCGTCAATTTTCATTGGGCGCGGACGCACGGGCTATGCGAATAATACGGGAACGGACAATCAGAACATTTTCATCTGTGCGCCGATTACGAACGAGATTGAGATTGTCAACAAATCGGGCAAAATCGTGATCTCAGATGACTATTGGACGAGCATCGGCGGGAAGGTTGAAAATGGGCTCTTTGAAAAAGTTCTCCCCTGGGCGACAAAGCCAACGGAGGGGACGTATGGCGTTGGCTCAACGCTCGCCGCGCGTTGGCGCGCCCAGAAGCGCGCGGACGGTCTTTACCTCACGAAGAAATACGGCACGATCATCATCGTCAACTAGCATCGGCTGCATATGCAGTTAACTTATCAGAATGAAGGGAAAGCGAAGGGCCTGAACGCACGTTCAGGCCCTTTTGTGCGCGGAATGGATGGCGAAAATTTGATATAATAGAGAGCATTATGGCACAGGAAACGAATGAATATCGCGAGCAACGCCTTCAGTCGATGAAGACGCTCGCGGAGATGGGTTACGAACCGTTTGGATGCAAGTACGACCACGAGGATCTCGCTTTGGTCCGGGCCGAGTTTGCGGAGGGCAAGTCCGTCCGCATCGCGGGTCGCCTCTTGATGATTCGTCGCATGGGCAAGATGAACTTCGCGACGATGAACGACGGCACCGACCGCTTTCAGCTCATCTTCAAGCGCGACGAGCTCTCCGAGACCGCGTTCACCGCGTTCAAACTTCTGAACCTCGGCGACATCATTGGCGCAGAAGGCACGCTCTTCACGACGCAGAAGGGTGAGAAGAGTGTCGTCGTCAAGGAATGGACGATGCTCGCGAAGGCGCTTGAACAGCCGCCGGAGAAGTTCCATGGCCTCGCCGATCAGGAGGAGTGCTACCGCCGCCGCTACGTCGACCTGATGACGAACGACGAGTCGCGCGCGCGCTTCTTCACGCGCTCGAAGATCCTGATGGAGATGCGCAAGTTCCTCTGGAGCCGCGGCTTCGTCGAGGTCGAGACGCCGATCCTGCAGGACCAGGCCGGCGGCGCCGCCGCGAAGCCGTTCTTCTCGCACTACAACGCGCTCGACAAGGACTGCGTCATGCGCATCGCGCCGGAGCTCTACCTGAAGCGCCTCCTCGTCGGCGGCATGAACAAGGTCTTCGAGCTCGGCAAGGACTTCCGCAACGAGGGCATCGACCGCACGCACAACCCGGAGTTCACCGTGTGCGAAGTTTACGAGGCCTACGGCGACCGCACGTCGATGGAATCAATCATTGAGGGTCTTTTGCCGCATCTCTGCGACACCGTGATCGGCAAGCGCGTCGTTGAATACGGCGAGAAGAAGACGCCGATTGACTTTACGCCACCCTATCGCCGCGTTGCCTACAAGGATCTCGTGAAGGGATTGATGGGCGATGACTGGTTTGATCTTCCGTTTGAGACGCAGCTTGAGAAGGCGAAGGCGAAGGGACGCGAGACCCAGACGAACCTGGAGCTGGACGGCGTGACGACCGAGCTCATGCTCACGCACGAGGT
>CAVHJW010000004.1:0-32273 GCA_963636335.1 bacterium | reverse complement strand
CTACGACTGGTGGGAGTTTCTTGAAAAGGCGAATGCGCTTGTGCAGGAGACGACGGAGAGCGAGGACAAGGAGCTCGGCTACTTTTTCGTGAAGGCGAAGGACGGAGTCGTCACGCTCGAGCAGTTCGTCGGCAAGGTCGTGTTCTACCTCTGGAACGACGTGTTCAAGAACGGAGATCTGCCCGCCGTGCTCGCCGAGTCCGAGGACGGGAACTTCACGTTCGGCAAGTTCTTCAAGAACGATGGAACGCCGAATGGGTCGGTGGTCAAGGCGTTCTTGGAGAAGTTGGGGTTGAAGGCGGAGACGGTCGGCGGCGGAGTGGCGGAGCACGTGTCGGAGTGACGGGCGCGGCGGCATGAAGATCATCGTCGAGGAGTATCAGTACCCCGTCGAGGCGGTCAAGGACATTCTCTGGGAGGGGGCGTTTCAGTCGGTGGACGGCAAGGTGTCCATCAACTACGTCGGCTACTACTTCAATCCGCGCAAGGAGGTGGACGACTGCGTGTTCATCCTGCCGAAGGTGCTGCTGGAGGTCGGGGCGGACGGCAAGGACCGCGTCTTCGGCAAGTATGCGCCCGAGAGCCTCGTGAACCTCGACGAGACGTGTCCGCTCACCGCCGCCGAGCGCGAGTTCGTCTCTTCGTTCTCCGTGTGGATCTACCGGGCGCTGTGCGTCTATCGCGACGCGAAGCCGGACTCGGGCATCATCTACCAGCGGCAGGTCGCGACGATGGGCCGGGGGCGGCGGCGCAAGTCGTCCACGCTCCTCGACGTCGTGCTTTCGCTCCTGCAGTTCCAGAAGGACAACCGCGACTTCTTCCTCTTCACGGTCAAGAACCTGCACGCCGGCTTCGACAAGATCAACTGGACGCGGACGATCGCGACGACGCGCGCGGTCGTGGAGGGCGGGACGCCGGTCTACCTGAACCCGGTCAACAAGCGGCGGACGGTGAACTTCGACGAGGAGCTGCTGGTCATCTTCTACTCGATCCTGAACCGGATCCACGAGCAGTTCGGCTTTCCCGCGCCGCTCGACCTGGGCTACGAGCTGATCACGGGAAGGGCGTTCGACCGCTATCTGCGCGGCTACGGGAAGCGGCGGCTCGCCGCGATCCGGCACAAGTATTTCTCCGACAAGGCGCTGCAGCTCTGGGAGCTGTGCCGCGCGTTCTTCGACCGGGCGAAGCCGATCGATGTCGCGACGGACCGGCGCGAGTATCTGCTCGCGAAGAACTTCAACGTCGTGTTCGAGGCGATCATCGACGAGCTCGTGGGCGACCGCGACGTCCCCGCCGGGCTGCGCGAGCAGGCGGACGGCAAGCGCGTCGACCATCTCTACCGCTACCAGAGCCTCGTCACGGACGAGAAGGACAAGGACGTCTTCTACATCGGCGACAGCAAGTACTACAAGCGCGGCAACGAGGTCGGGCGCGAGAGCGTCTACAAGCAGTTCACCTACGCGCGCAACGTCATCCAGTGGAACCTCGACCTCTTCCTCGACCATCCCGACGACGTCGCCGCGAAGAAGGACGCGGCGGCCTACGGGAAGTTCGGCAAGCTGCGCGACGACGTCACCGAGGGCTACAACGTCATCCCCAACTTCTTCATCAGCGCGCGGATGCTGCAGGACGCGGACGGGCGGCTCAGCTACCGGGACGACATCGCGGAGGCGGACAAGAAGGCGGTCGTCCACCCCTCGCGGCAGTTCGAGAACCGGCTCTTCGACCGCGACACGCTGCTCGTCGCGCACTACGACGTCAACTTTCTCTTCGTCGTCTCGCTCTATGCGCGGGCGAAGGCGTCCGAGAAGCGACGATGGAAGGAGAAGGTGCGGAGGCTGTTCCGCGAGAAGATCCAGACGCTGCTCCAGGATCGATTCGACTTCTACGCGATGACGCCGAAGGCGGACGTGGACGCGGAGCAGTTCCTGCGCGAGAACTTTCAGGTCGCGCTCGGCAAGGTCTACGCGCCTTACGGCGACGCGGGGGCGCACGTCTACTATTCGCTCGCGCTCGACAAGGACGCGAAGTTCAAGGACGAGAACGAGGCCGTGCTGGGGCGGCTCAAGCAGGGGTTCAAGGTTGCGGAGTGTCCGCTCGGCGAAGATCCGGCGACGGCGGTCGCGGCGGAGGCGCCGGTCGCGACGGCGCCCGTGCAGAAGCGGTTCCTCACGCATCACTGGATTGAGAACTATCTCGATCGGTATTTCCTCGTCGGCTGCTGCAAGGACGCGGCGCATCGCAGCTGGATGTTCGGACGCGGCAAGTTCAAGCGGAACGATCTCTACAACGTGCGGCTCGGGGCGCGGGCGGGGGCGGTCGTCGCGGACGCCGCGCTCACGCAGAGTCCGAAGTTCCTCGTGCTCTACAGGCTTGACGATCCGGGCGACTACGCGGTCTATCGCATCCGCGGCGGGCGGACGCGCACGAAGGAGCAGATGGAGAAGATGGGGTATCCCGGGGCGTCCGGCGACTACTACTGCTACGTGCTGGAGGAGGAGGTGACGCTCGGCGATCTCGACGTCGCGGCGCTTCTCGCCGACCGCAAACGCGAGGCGGGCGCGGCGTTCGTCCCCGGTGCGCCGCTGTATCTCAAGGGCGGCGAGCTGATCGGATATCGGAAGTAGGGACGGGGCGACAATACGACGGTCGTGCTATGCCAGGCAATAGGCGGCGGAGCGGCCGTTGCCGATCTTCCGGATCTTGCCCTCGGAGAGCATCGCCCGCAGCGTGACTTCGACCATCGCCTCGCTGATGTCGGGGCATTTCGCGAGGATGTCTCGCTTCGTCACCTTGCCCAGCGTCTGGCTGACGACGGCGCGGACTCCTTTTGAATTGCCTATACTATATCATAAATTGCACAATTGCGCAATGCGGTTGTGCAATTCAGGCTTGTCTACGGCTTCCGCGACGTTAACGGCATACTTGACCAGTTCGAAGGCGTCAAGACGGGCGAGAGCTATGTTGAGAAGAACGGGCGGTTCTCTGACGCGCGTTCGTATCCGTGGGCAAGCGCGTATTTCGCAGGGTCGATGGTTGAGTATGCCATCGTGAGCCATTGAAGGTCGTTGCACTTTTCGCTCGCTAGTCGCCTTGACAGGTTGGGGGGCTTTTTGGTATACTTTTCAACATTGATGACTAGGCTTACTATCGTTTCAATTCTTCTTCTCGCGTCGATTTTCATCGGCGGGTGCGAGTCGTTGCAGAAAGTCGTTTTTCACGACTCGTCTGATGCCGATGTTGTTCCAACGTGGCAAGAGGCGGGGCTCATTCGTCCTGGTGTCGCGCTCATTATTCAAGTCGGTACGCCCGCTTCACCCGCGACGACGATGGAAGTGCTCGTTGATCAGAATGGCGACATCACGATGCCGCTTCTTCTGCAAGAGCCTGTCGCGTGTGATGGTCTCACGTTGGAGGCCCTCCGCCAGAAACTCGTCAAGGCCTACTCGACCTACTATCGTCTGCCGCAGATTTCTGTCACGTTCGCGCCGTTTGACGGTCGGAGCGTTGGTGTGAGCCCATGGGGCACGGTGACCGTTCTCGGCGAGGTGGCCTCTCCGGGCCCCGTCAATATCCCCTCAACGATGGAGCTCACCGTCACGAAGGCTCTGCAGATGGCGGGCGGCGTCAAGCCCTTTGCAGACAAGTCGTCCATTCAGGTGTCGCGTTGCGATAAGGACGGCCGCATCACGCGCACAATCGTCAATTTGAAGGAAATCGGCAAGGACGGCCGCGTTGACAAAGATATGACGCTTCGCGCGGGCGATGTCCTCTGGGTCCCCGAAACTTGGTATTAACGAAGAATCTGACAACCACTCCAAAGGAGTCAAGAATGAAGATCAAGACAAAAATGCTCTCTGCGATTCTCACGGCGGTTGCCGTTGGATCGGTCTCGGCGGCGACGCTCTCGCTCGCGGATGCGCGTGCGCAAATTAATGACTGCATCAACGATTCGTCGAAGATGTCGCGCACGGTGAAGCAGCTCTCGGCTGACGACCAGCGCGCCTTCTTGGGCGAGGTCAACGACGCGATTTCGAAGATGCCGGGCTCGGAAGAGTCAAAGACGGCGAAGTTTCTGCGCGTGAACCGTGCGGCCGTGACGTCGGCGAGCGCGGGCAATCGCACGAAGATGTTTGCTGAGGTCTTCGCGACGGTTCCGCCTGAGTCGCTCACGGTCATCAACGAGCGCTTCGCGGCCGACCTCCTCAATCGGAGCGCGAACCCTGCGAGTCAGGTGACGGATGCGCAGTTCAAGAAGGTTTCCGAGAATATTATGAGCAACGTGACGAGCCGTTGCGCGGGCGTTGAGAATGGCGCGGAGCGTGCGGCGTTTGCCGCGCTGATGCTCGTGCGCGCCTCCAACAACACGATTTCGGATCTCGCCGACACGCTCGTCAAACAGCTCCCCACCGAGAGCCAGGACACCGCGAAGACCTCGTGGATTCCCGAGGCGATGAAGGGCAACTATGACCCGATTCTCGGCAATGTTGACTACAAGTCGATTCCGTCGAACGATGTTGTTCTTCGCCTCGCAGGTCCTCAGCTCCTCGATGCGATGCTCGGCGACATTGTTGAGGACATCCCGGCGGTCAACAACGTGGTTCACGATGTCGATCACTCCGTTGGTGTGCTTGAGACGTCGCTTGCGGTTGAGCCGGCCGAGCCAGACGAGCCAGACGGCTACCAGGGTCAGTGGTAAGCGTGATAAAAGAGAAAGGGCTTAAGAATATGTCTTTCAAAAATCGCCTCTTCGTCGCGTCCGCCGTGTTCGTCGCAACCAGCTCCGTTGCTTTCGGCGAGATGATGGATCGCCCAACGGGCATCAAGATTGGTCAGCGCATGACCCTTCGGCCTTACCTCGCGGTCTCGGGTTCTTACGACTCAAACGTTGAGGGCGGCAAGAATGGTTGCGAAGAAGTGACGTGGGTTGTGAACCCGGGCCTCACGCTTGACTACATCGCCGAGTCATGGAGCCTCACGGCTGGCGTTTGGTATCAGTATAACGCCTATTCAAAGGGAACGACCTCGGCGAAGAACTACCATAGCTACGGCGAGGATGTGACGTTCAAGTGGTCGGACGCGCTTCCGACGGAGCGCGGTTGGTCGCTCATGCTCTCCGAGAAGTATCAAGTCGTCAATCAGGTTGACAACTTCGTTGACTCCATCGGCCACGAGTATGATCGCGACCGTCAGGAGTTTACGCTCGCGGGCGTGTTGCAGCGTCGCTTCACCGACCGTTTCCACGGTGCCATCAACGGCAACTACTACTGGCTTGACTACAAGAATAACAACAGCCAGAACCGTAGCTACGGTCTCTATGGGTGGGATCGTTGGGGCGTTGGTGCTGAGATTGGGTACGCCTTCTCGAACTGGACGGATCTGATTCTCGCGGGTAGTTATCAAGACTACCGTCAGCAGAACCGCAAGAATAACTACTATTCGCAAGCGCGTGATTTCGGTGAGTCGAGCGGCTCGCACGGCTACACGGTGCAGGCCGGTCTTGGCTCGTATGCGACCGAGCGCATCAAGTATCGCGTGCTCGGCGGTTGGTCCACCTACACATACGACGAGGGTGGCAAGAGCTCAGACGGCTTCACCTACTCGATTAGTGCGAATTGGCGGATGTCTGACACGTGGAACATGATGCTCCTCGCGTCGAGCTACTTCCAGCCGACCGAGCGCGAGTATGGCAGCTCCCAGCGCGTTGACTCGCTCTCGTGGGGCATCGCGCACGCGATGATTCAGGGCAAGCTCAATGCGACGTTCGATGTGGCCTATCGCCGTGAGGGTCGCGAGTATGCCGCCGTCAAGAGCTACGACTACGACCTCGATATCTACACGGGTCGCTTGGGGCTCACTTACATTCTCAATCGCTACTTGCAGGTCTTCGGCAACATCGAATACCGCCAGTCAATTAGCGAGGGTGACAGCGCGCGTGGTGACCACTACGACTACGACCGCTTCCGCGGCACGCTTGGCCTGCGCTTGACATACTGATAGGCTTTCTTCCTCGTGCAGAAGCTGATCTCGAAATACGGATTGGCGGCGCATCTTGCCTTCGTGGCGGTCGCGCCGCTTTTCCTCTCTTCTGCCGCCGTCCTCTACCTCGCGCTTCTGGGGGCTCTTTGGCTCGTGATGGAGCCTTCGCGGATCGGGGATGAGCGGCTTCACGAGGCGCGTAGTCGCGTCGCGCTCGCCATCTTCCATGACCCCGTCTTTTGGGTTCTTCTTGTCCTTTCGCTCGGCGCGCTCATCGCCGTCGTGAATACGGGCGTTGGCGCGGCCTATCAGGTTGAGACGGCGAGTTGGATTCTCGCGCCCGCCGCCTTTCCGCTTCTGCCGAGTTCTGTTGAGGGCGCGGCCTTGCCGCTGCTTTCCACGTTCCTCGCCTCGCTTGTTGTGGCGGAAGGTGCGCGCCACGCGCTAGGTCGCGCGGCGCGGAGCGCGTTCGCCTTTGTCGCGTCCCTTCTTTCGGGCGTCGGCGCACTCGTCTGGGGTGTCCTCGCGAAGGAGGGTGTCGCACGCGCCCTCGCGCTCGCATCGTGCCCCGTCTCGGATCCCATCTTTATGGGGAGCGTGTTTGGCATCTTTCTCTCTGTCGCCATTATTGCGCTCGCGTCGGCGTTTGAATTCGGTTGGTTCAAGGTGATACCTCTCGCCATCGTTGCGGTTGCGGGTAATGCCTTTGGTCTTTTTATGTTCGCGCCCTCGGCGCTCGTCGTCCTCTATGCGGCCATTGCCTTTCTCTTGCTCGTTTACTCAATTCTCTATCTTCACTTTCAGGGCGGGCGTCACTATGAGGCGGGCGTCTTTGTTCTCGTTGCTTTTGCTCTCGCGGCGGCCACCCTTGCGGTGATTGGTCTTCTGCCCGCCGATCTCGCGGGCGCGCGTGCTGAAGAGATGACGACGGGTGCCTTTGTCCCCGCGGGATACGTTGAGACGCGCACGGCGCTTTCTGATGTTGCCACACGCGCCTGGAAGGACCGTCCGTGGCTCGGCTTTGGTGCGGGCTCGTTTGACCTCTGCCTCCAGTTCCACGCGACGGATGATGACTGGCGCGTTTTGACGCCGCTTCAGAAGGCGGTGCCAAACGGCTACTGGACGATTCTTCTCGAAGGGGGCGTCATTCGAGCATTTCTCCTCGCCGCGCTCTTCGCGTTGCTCCTCGTCTCGTATGTGACGCGCCTTGTGAAGGGCATCCGTCGCGCCCTGCCACATCCGCTCTCGTGGGTCGGTCTTCTCGCGTTTCTCGCCGTCGTCGCCGAGACGCTCGTGGACTCGTCAATTTCGCTGCCGGGTCTTTTTGCTGCGCTCGTCGCAGTCTTTTCGCTTTCTGCAATGGCTTTTCCAAAGGAGATGAAGTCTCATGTCTGATAAACCCCTCTACTACGGCGCATCGCCCTCTTCTGCACCGCTCAATGGCGCGGGTGGCTTGAACGGCGAGTCGCGTCCTAGCGCGTATGGCTCATACGGCACATACGGTTCGTACGGTACGTACGGCGCGCAGCCGATGGATACGCAAGAGACATCCATTGTTGGCACACTCACCGTCCAGCGCATCCTGCGCGTTGTTTCGCAGCGTTGGATTTCGGTTCTCGTCTTCTTCCTCGTCGGTCTTCTCGTCTCGTTTGCAATCTACCGCATTTCGCCGACAATCTATGAGGCGCAGAGCGAGTTCACGATGGACATGCGTCGCGCGACGGGCGGCGCGCGCGCGAGTAGCACGATTGATCAGGCAATGCCCGACTACGGCGGCACCTATGAAGAGGTCTTCAACACGCGCATCTCCGATTGGCGTTCCGAGAAGATTGTCACGAAAATCATTGAGCAGTACCGCATCAGCCATCCGTCCTCGACGACAAGTGAGGAGGAGTTGATTGGCATTTTGATGGACTCGAGCCTCGAACTTGTTCGCCGCTCGCGCCTCATTACAATCGCCGTCCGCTCGCAAGTGCCTGCGCTTTGCGCCGATCTCGCCAACGCCTACGCCGAGGCGATTGAGGCGTTCACGGTTGAGGAGAATAAGTTGCGTTGCGATGCCGCCGTTCGCCAGATTCACGACAACGTTGAGAAGAAGCGCCGCGAAGTTGACAAGATCAATCGTCAGTTGCTCGACTTCCGCACGGCCAACAAGCTCGACAACTTGCGCTCAACACGCGAGACGCTTGACGAGGCGCTCAAGAAGACGACCTCGACCATCATGGCGCTTGAGACCGAGCAGACACAACTCGTCGAGTGGGAGAAGATGCTCTCGTCCGTTCAGAAGGATCCGACGACGTACGGGAGCCTCGCCGTCAACGTGCCGCGCGCCGAGGAGATTGCGACAGAGTTTCAGGCCTACCAGAAGGCCGATGGCGAGTATCAAACGCTTCTCTTCTCGTTCACCGAGAATCACCCTGAGGTCATTACGAAGAAAAAGGAGGCGGATCTCGCGCGCCAACGCTTCCTTGAGGCGGCCGCGCGTGCGCTTCTGACAGGGCGCTCAACGCTGAAGGTGACCGAGAACCAACTTTCGAATCTGCGTATTCGTCAGGAGGAGCTGAAGAGCGAACTTGCGACGGTCGAGCAGCGCATTGTCCTTGCTGAGTCGGGTCTTGTCACGCTTGAGAACGAGCTTAATGTCGCAAACAAGGTGCTGGAAGGACTCTACCTTGACGAGAATAAGGCGCGCATCGACGCCGAGTCCAATAACGAGATTGTCCGCGTCGGCAAGCCGGCGAATGTTCCGACGAAGCCGATTCTGCCGAACCCTGTCATGATCTTCGGTCTGGGCGCGATCCTCTCGCTCGTCCTCGGCCTCTTCTTCGCCCTCGTGATGGACAACATTGAAGACACGATCGTCAACCTGAACGACATTGAGGGTCGCCTCGCTCTGAAGGTTCTCGCCGTTTTCCCGCATGTGCGTAGCAAGAAGCGCGAGGCCGTCGCCAAGTATATTCTGGAGGATAAGTACTCGGCGTTCGCCGAGGCGGTGGCGGGGCTTCGCAACCTCCTTGATTCGCCGCGCTACGAGGCGTTCTCGCATTGCCTCCTCGTCATCTCAACACAGCCAGGCGAGGGCAAGAGCATCACCTCGTCCTCAATCGCGATCGCCTACGCGCAGACGGGCAAGAAGACGCTGTTGGTTGACTTCGACCTGCGTCGCCCGCGCGGCGCGCGCATTTGGGGTCTTGAGCTGACGCGCGAGCGGAGTTTCTCGCACACGCTTCAGAATGCGGGGAAGACGGTTCCCGATTTCGCGGCCATCGCCAACAAGACGAGCGTTGAGAATCTGGATGTCATCGCCTCGCTGCCGCCTGACGATGTTTCGCCCTCAACCATTTTCGGCTCGGCGGTCGTCAAGTCGTTCTTTAAGTGGGCGCACGAGAACTACGACCATGTCATCGTCGACGCGCCGCCGTTCGGCCTCGTGGGCGACACCGTCTCGCTCGCCATGTTGGCCGACTCGGTCCTCATTATGTGCTGCCCTGACAAGACGCATTTTAAGCCTATCCAATACTGCTCACGTTCGCTCGCGGAGGCGGGGGCGAATGTCCTTGGCGTGATCGTCAATGATGTTGAGACGGCGCAGTCGGGCGCGTTCTCGCATCACGGTTATGGCTACTCGCGCCACTATGGCTATGGCTACGGTTATGGCTATGGCTATACGCCTAGCAAGAAGGGCGGCGCGAAGCAGACGAAGGAAGAGGCCGAGAAGGCACGAGAGGAGACCACGTTCAATGATGAAGAATAGACGCGTTATCGTGACGGGCGCGGCGGGCTTCATTGGCTCGGCGCTCGTCCGCCTCCTGATGAAGGAGACGGACTCAACTGTTCTTGTCATCGACAAGATTACCTACGCAGGTGTCCCGGAGTCGCTTAAGGAAGTCGGCCTTGACCCTGCGACGGACATCCAGACGCCCGACACCTTCGTCGTCGCGCCATCAAAGCGTCTTCAGTTCTTGAAGGCGGACATCTGCGATGCCGAAGCGATGGAGAAGGCGTTCGCCGCGTTTGAGCCCGACACAATTTTTCATCTTGCCGCGGAGTCGCACGTGGATCGTTCAATTGATGGCCCTGGCACGTTTATTCGCACGAATGTCGTCGGCACGGCGACACTCCTTCAGGTTGCGCTCGCGTGGTGGCGTTCTCATCCGTCATTTGTCTTTCAGCATATCTCAACGGACGAGGTTTACGGCTCGCTGGGCGAGGCGGGCTTCTTCACCGAGAAGACGCCCTACTCACCGCACTCGCCTTATTCGGCGTCAAAGGCATCAAGCGACCACCTCGTTCGCGCGTGGCACGATACCTATGGTCTTCCGACGCGCATCACGAACTGCTCAAATAACTACGGGCCTTATCACTTCCCCGAGAAGCTCATTCCGCTTGTCATTTTGAATGCGCTCGACTTGAAGACGTTGCCTGTTTACGGCGCGGGCGCGAATGTTCGTGACTGGCTCTTCGTTGAAGACCACGCGCGCGCGCTCCTGCTCGTGAACGAGAAGGGGGAGGACGGCGAGACTTACAATGTCGGCGGGCATAATGAGCGCACAAACCTTGATGTTGTGAAGACCATCTGCGCGACCTTGGATGAACTTCGTCCGCGCGCGGATGGCGAGAAATACGAGTCGCTCATCACGTTTGTAACAGATCGCCCAGGTCATGATCTCCGCTATGCGATTGATCCGTCGAAGCTCATGAGCGAACTCGGTTGGAAGCCTCGCGAAAACTTTGAGACAGGCATCCGCAAGACGGTTCAGTGGTATCTTGACAATGACTGGTGGTGGCGTCCGATTCGCGAAGGTCGCTATTCGGGCGAACGACTCGGCACGGTATGACGTTTTTTGAGAGACACGCCTACGATTGGGGGTGCGCCTTCGCTGCGCTCCTCTGGCCTTTCTTTCCGCGCCGTCGCCGCATCTCAGTTGAGAATGTCCTCAAGTGCCAGATTACGGACGACCCGCGCACGGCGCGAAAGATTGCGAAGCGAGCGTGGTGTCATCTCGCGGGTCACATTGCCGAGGCACTCTTTGTGCCGCGTGTCATTACGCGCGAGAACTGGCGTGAGCACCTTGATGTCTCGTGCGCGCCCGCTGAAACGGTGAAACTTCTTCTCGACAAAACGGATGAGCCCATTCTCATCGTGAGTGCCCACCACGGCGTTTGGGAGGCGGCGACAAACGTTCTCTCGTTCGCGCGGCCCATGATTGCGGTTGCGCGCGTTATGAACAATCGCCTCCTTGCACGTTGGATGGTGCGCCACCACTTTCGTGGGCCTGTCACGATCGTCAACAAAAACGACGGCTTTACGGTCAAGGTTCTGCACCAGTGGAAGGAAACGTGCGCGGCGATGACGCTTCTTGTCGATCAACATGCGTCCAAAGGCGCACGGCTCACGTTCTTGGGTCGCCCCGCGCGCACCGTCACCTCGGCGGCGCGCCTTGCGATCCGTTCGCGCGCGCGAATCGTCATTGGCTCGTTTGTGCGCGTCTCGCCCTTTCGTTACCGCCTCGTCGGCGGGGAGGCACTTCAGTTTGGGCCAGGCGACTCGGTGGAGGCGGCGGCGCAGACGATGAACGACCGCCTCGGCGCGGCCATTCGCGAATATCCCGAGCAGTATCTCTGGGCTCATCGGAGGTGGCGCGATGACTAATGCGACCGTTTCAACGCTTTTTGACTTCCTCTGCTTAGGCTTGAGTGTCGTCTTTCTCTGGTCGACCCTGATTGTTCTTATCGGCCTTATCATTCCCGCGCGCCGTCATCCGAAGGCGGCGAAGAAAATGAAGTTTGCGGTGCTCGTTTGCGCGCGCAACGAGGAGGCGGTTATTCGTCTGCCCGTGCGGAGCGTCCTACGTGCGCATTATCCCGCCGACTGCCGCGAGGTCATCGTTCTTGCCGACAACTGCACGGACGAGACGGCCGCACGTGCGCGCGCGGAGGGGGCTGAGGTTTGGGAGAAGACGACGCCGAGTGCGGGTAAGGGCGATGTTCTTGCGTGGGGTATTGAGCGTCTCATGAAACGCGGCGCGTTTGATGCCATCGCCGTCTTTGACGCCGACAACATTGCTTCGGAGGGCTGGTTTGAGGCGATGAACGATGCGCTACAAGACGGCGAGAGTGTCGTCACGGGGCGTCGCCATTCATCGAACGCAACGGTGAATGTGATTGCAAGTTGGTACACCGTCTATTGGGACATGATGAACGAACTTTCTAACCGCGTGCGCACGAACCTTGGCCTTTCGGGAAAACTCACGGGCACGGGCTTTGCGTTTCTTCGCTCTGCCCTTGGCGAGGAGGGTTGGCGGACGAAGACAATGGTTGAAGATGTTGAGTTCACCATCCAAACGAACCTTCGGGGTTCTCGTGTCGCTTACGTCCCCGAGGCGGACTACGCTGACGAGCAGCCCATTACAGTTTCCTCCATGTGGCGGCAACTGAGGCGTTGGGCAACGGGTGGTTGGCAGGTCGTGCGTCTCTATCTTTGGTCATGGATCAAGGGCGTTGCCACGCGTCCCTCTCTTCGCCTCTTTGATAGCTTCTTCGCCATTCTAACGGGTATGTCGGTTGCCTTCATCGTCCTCTTTAATGTGGTCGCGCTTGTCGTTCGCCTCTCATTCGCAGGTTTCGGCGCGGCGGATTGGCACTTCTTCTTCGGCATCTTCTTCTTTGTCTTTATGATGAGTTGGTTCACGGCGTGGGCGGCTGTCGCCCTCTCGCCCGAGCGTCGCCGTCCGCTTGTTCGCTCAATCGTGACATTCCCGCTCTTCTCGTTGATTCTCTCGGCCTCCGTCCTCTTTACGCTTGTGAGGCCGACGCGAACCTGGAAGCCGATTCGGCATGGAGTGAAATGAAAGCGAAGACGTTTATCGATCAGGTCGATGTGCTCGTCCGCTCGGGGAAGGGCGGTGACGGCGCGATGTCCATGCGCCGTGAGGCTCTTGTCGAATTCGGCGGGCCCGATGGTGGTGACGGCGGGCGCGGGGGCGACGTCGTCTTCAAGGCATCCGAGCATGTGAACTCGTTGCTCTCGCTCTACTACGACCCCAAGTGTTACGCGGAGGATGGTGAGAACGGCAAGCCGCAGAAAATGTTCGGGCGGCGCGGCAAGGATCTCGTCATTCCCGTGCCGCTCGGCACGGAGGTCTATGACAGTGAGACGGACGAACTCATTGCCGACATCACGGAGTCAGGCCAGTCGGTCATCGTCGCGAAGGGTGGCGCGGGCGGCTACGGCAACGTTCACTTTAAGAGTGCGGTCAATCAGGCACCGACCGAGCATACGCCCGGTGGTGCGTGCGAGGAGCGTCGCCTCAGGCTTGAATTGAAGACAATTGCCGACGCAGGGCTTCTCGGCTTTCCGAACGCGGGCAAGTCGTCGCTTCTTTCCGTCCTCTCGTCGGCGACGCCGAAGATTGCAAACTATCCGTTCACGACGCTAAACCCTATCGTTGGGACGATTGTTTACGACGACTTTGCGAAGATTGCGATGGCGGACGTCCCGGGCATCATTGAAGGCGCGGCGAAGGGCGTTGGACTTGGGCTTGCCTTCTTGAAGCACCTTGAACGTGCGAAGATTCTCGTTTACGTCATCGATATGGCGGGGACGGACAATCGCCAGCCGTGGGAAGATTACGCAATCTTGAAAAAGGAGATTGATGCCTACTCCATTGAGCTTGCGGGTCGCCCCGCGCTCGTTGTCGCAAACAAGATGGATGCCGAGGGCGCGAAAGAAAATCTGGCGCAGTTCGTCAAGGAAACGGGCGTTAAGCCTATCGCCATCTCGTGTGAGACGCGCGAGGGGCTTGATGATTTTAAGACATCTCTTCGTGCGCTCGTGAACCCCAAGACGAAGTTCCATCACACGCACGCGCAGGCCCCCGACCTTAAGGAGATGCCCGACACAACGGGTGATGAGGTGCCCGCCGAAGCCATTGAGCGCTTCGCAACGTTCTTGAAACTTGAGAAGCCCAAGGCGAAGAGTCATCCCTCGCGCGGCAACATTCACTAGGCGAGGCGCGCCATGTTCCCCGATCTCGTTGACATCGGCTTTCTTCACTTAAAGACGTACGGCGCGTGCATGGCGCTCGGCTTCTTTCTCGCTTGGCATCTTGTTGAGCGGTTGAGCGGGCGGAAGGATCTTTCAAACTTTCTCCTCCTCCTGATGATCTCGGGCGTCGTCGGTTCGCGCATCGCCTACGTCGTGGAGCACTGGGGCGCGGAGTTCGCCGCGCATCCCGAGCGCATTGTGCGCGTGGATCAGGGCGGGCTCATGTTTTATGGTGGGCTTATTCTCGCGATTCTCGTCTTCTTCGTTTGGTGCCGCGTTCGGAAGGAAAATGTCTTTGAGATGGCCGACCTCCTCACCTGCGTCATCCCGCTCGGCCATGCTTTCGGTCGGCTCGGTTGCTTTTTTTATGGCTGCTGCTATGGGCGCGATTCAACGGCTTGGTGTGCGGTCACGTTTCCGAAAGGGAGCCCGAGTTGGTTTGAGCACCACGGCGAACTCGTCTCGGTTTTGCCCACGCAGCTCTTTGAGGCCGCCGCGCTCCTCGTGCTCTTTGCCGTCCTTCTTCTCGTTCGCCGCGCTCGCGTGACGGGGCGTGTGACAGGCGTTTATCTCGCGGGCTACGCGATTATTCGTTTCTTTATGGAGAACCTGCGAGGCGACCCGCGCGCCATCGTCTTTGGCGTCCTTTCCATCGGGCAGACGATCTCCCTTGCGATGCTTCTTCTATCTCTCGTCTTTCTTTTTAAAGACCGTCTCTTCCCTCGCCATGACTGAACGCCTCAATGTTTTCTTGAGATCTTCTCGTCCGTTTCTCCTCTTCACAGCCGTTTTCTCTGTTCTCGCGGCGTTCGTTTTCTGGGGCACGTGGTCGCTGGATGTTGCGCCCGTGATGCCCGATAACCCGATTGTCCATTCAATGGCGTATTCGGACTACCTCACGGCCGTTATTCGCAAATTCTTTGAACAGGGCAAATTCATCCCATCCGATATTCTCTGGGACGGACTTCTTTTCTCGCCCTACTTTTGCCAAGAGTTGAAATATGTCGTTGCGCTCTACTGCGCGGGACTCGGCCTTGCGTACTTTCTCGTCGGGCGCGGGTTGAAGCCGCTCGCCGCTTATGGCGCGGGGCTTCTCCTGTCGTTTTGCGGCTACTGGGCTTCGCTTTTTTCGGCGGGGCACGGCGGTTGGTTTGAGTGGATGACCTACGGCGTTTTCGCGTTTGGCCTCGCCGACCGCGCCGTGCGCATCGGGCATCTTCACCATTGGCTCCTTCTCGGCGCGTGCGTTGCGTGGGGTAGTTTCTATCAACCCGACCTCTGGCTTCTCTTTACTGTCTTTACGGGGTTTTATTTTCTGTGGTGCTGCGTGAGAGAGCGCACGTTCCCATGGAAGGGCATTCTCGTCGCCGCCGTTGTGTTTTTCGCGATTGGTGCGCCGAGTTTCCGCAACGCGCTCGTCAATGATCTCGCGGGACGCGACAAGCAGATTGAGGCTGGCGAGACACTCTCGGCGCAGGATGCCGCGAAGGGCGACAAGAACGAGGCGCGTTGGATCTTCGTCACGAACTGGTCGCTGCCGACGGCCGAGGTTGCCGAATTTGTCGTGCCGCGCCTTAATGGTGACACGAGTTGCCCACTCACGCTCTCGCTCGCGCGCCGCGCGGGCAAGAGCACACGGCCTTACACGGGTGCGTTAGGGCGCCCAAAAGATGCGAGCGCGGGCAACTATCGCCAGCATTCGCTTTACGTCGGCATCGTCACCTGTCTGCTCGCGTTGGCGGGGGTTGTGTCGATGTTCGGTCGGCGGTGGAACGCCGACCCGACCAACGTCGGTAGGGACGGCGTTTCATCGCCGTCCGTAAAACAAGACATCCTCTTCTTCTCCATCGCCGCCGTCGTCTTTTTCCTCTTCTCGCTTGGTCGCTACTGCGAGATCGTCTATCGTCTCGTCTATGCGCTGCCGTTCGGCGATTATTTGCGTGCGCCCGTGAAGTGGCATCATTTGACCGAGCTCTGCCTTTGCGTTCTCGCAGGCTATGGTCTCGCCGCGCTGATGGAATTGACGTTTATTAAGAACAAGGTTGCGACGCTCGCCTTGTGCGCGGTCGTTTTCCTCGGCGCGTTTGATTGTGCGCGGATTGATTCTCTTTATTGTGCACCTGTCAACCTCCGTCGTGCGCGCGCGACGAACAGCGATCTGCAGATGACCGTCTTGCCACGCGCGGAGTTCGCGAAGATGCACGTGGCGGAGATGGTTCGTCAGGGGCGCATCGTCTCTCTGGCGAATTATATGGGGCATCCTGACTACTTCCTCGTCGGCATCCTCTCGCCGCGTCAACCGAATAAGGCGCCGCTCCCGCCGTTCACAATTGCAACCGCGCTCGGCATCCTCTCGCTTCTCTCTTCGCTCGCCGTTATCGCCCTCGCGGCAAAATCCGCGTGCGGCAAGCGCGGTTGACGGCTGTCGCCCGCGTCTGGCGTGGATGAAATTTGATATAATAAGGAAGCGATGTCGCGCGACGTATTAAACCTCAAACAGGCCTCGGAGCATATCCACCTCGATATGCACGAGCTTCTCCATGTCGCGCAGCGTGGCGAAATTGAGGCCACGCAACGCGGTGATGATTGGTTTTTTGAGCACCGCGCCCTTGATGAGTGGGCGCAACGCACGATTCTCGCCTCAACGCCACGCGCGCTCAAGGCTCAGCATCAGGCGATGACCGAAAGCCGCCGCCGCGACCATCTCGCGGATCTTTGCTTGGCCGACCTTTTCCTCGTCTCCGGCATTGACCTTGCCGTCCCTGCAAAGGCGAAGGCTGGCATTCTGCGCGATATGACGGATCTCGCCGAGCGGACGGGGCGGACGTATGACCCCGCCGCGCTCTTCAAGGAACTCGTCGCGCGTGAGGAAGCGGCCTCGACCGCCATCGGTTCGGGCATTGCGCTCCTTCATCCGCGCTTTCATGACCCCTATCTCTTCGAGGAGTCCTTTATCGCTTACGGTCGGAGTGTGCGCCCCGTCTTTTTTGGCGCGCCTGACGCGCAGGGGACGCAACACTTCTTTTTGATTTGCTCAACGAGTCATGAGGCGCATCTCCACATCCTCGCGCGTCTCGCGATGCTCGCGCACGGCACCGACCTCGTCGCGCGTCTAGATGCGGCTGTTGAGCCCGAGGAGGTTCTCGCCGCCATCCGCGCCTGTGAAGGCGAATTTGTGAAATGAACTACGTTTTCGTTGATCTTGACGGCACGCTTGCCGACACCGACCGCGACATTCGCCTCGCGTGGAAGGCCGCGCTCGCGGACCTCAATCTCTCATGCCCTGACTTCGATACGCGCTTTGTCGCAGGTCCGCCCATTGACGAGATGACACGGGTGCTCTTTCCAGACACCTTCACGCCCGCCCTCGCGGACGCGATTCGCACACTCTTTGCGCGCCACTATGATGCGGACGGCTTTCCGACAACGCGCGAGTACTCGGGCGTTCTGGACGAGATGCGGCGCATCAAAGCGCGCGGTGACTACGTGGCTATTGTCACGAACAAGCGCTTCGTCGGTGCGACGGCGATGGCGCGCCACTTCGGTTGGGATCACATTTTTGACGGCCTCTATGCGGGCGATATGTATGCCGCGACACTGGGGAAACTCGCGAAGGGCGCGCTCTTGCGGCGGCTCATCGACACGCTCGGCGCGCCGCTTTCTTCGTGTGTTATGGTGGGCGATACGGCGAGCGACTTCCGCGCGGCGGCAGAATGTGGCATTCGCTCGATCGCAGTCGCGTGGGGCTATGGGACGGACGAGGAGCGCGCGCGCGCGGATGCCGTTGTCGCGCGCGCGGAAGAGATCACGAGCGCCATTCGGGCGCTGACAGAGGGGGCTTAAACTTTTCATGGAAGACGATCACATCATTCGCGTGCGCGATATCACGAAGCCGCTTTCATTCGATCTCACGCGACCGCTCGAAATTGAGGTTGGCTGCGGGAAGGGGCAGTTCCTCACGCGCCGCGCAAAGGAGAACCCCGCGTGCGACTTTTTGGGCATTGAGCGCATGCTTGAGCGTGTGCGCCTCTTTGATGGCAAATGCCGCCGCGCGCATCTCGACAACGCGCACGTCCTGCGGCTTGAGGCGCTCTATACCTTTCACTATCTCCTTCCTGCGCATCACGCGCGACGCGTCTACGTTTTCTTTCCCGATCCATGGCCGAAGAAGAAGCACCATTCGCACCGCCTCTTCGGTCCACTTTTTCGCGCCGCTTTGTGGAAGCGTCTTGAAATCGGCGGTCGGGTTGAGTTTGCAACGGACCACGCCGAATACTTTGAAGAAGTCTGCCTCGGTTTTGCGGATGACATCAAGTTTCGGCGCGTTGAGCCGATGCCGCGCCCGAAGGAGGTCTGGACAGAATTTGAGACGCTCTTTCGTTCGCAGAATCTTCCGATTTATTCGGCGGCGTGGGAGGCCGTTGAGGGTGACGACGCGCCGCTCGCGCCGCTCGTGATTCCGCCAGAAATGGAGCCGCGCGAGGGGATCTACCGCCGCGACTTCGGCGCAGTCGTCTAACGTTTTTTGGGTTTGGGCAAGAAGGAGAAAAGAAAGATATGAAAAAGTGGAATGTGGCGGCGATTCGTGCCGCGAAGGGGGTTGAGAAACTCGGCTGTTGCACGGCGTACGATGCCGCATTCGCGCGCCTTGCCGACGAGGCGGGCGTGCCGATGATTCTCGTGGGCGATTCTATGGGCATGAATGCGCTCGGCTATGCGACGACGCTCCCCGTCAACATGAGCGATACGTTGGCAGCAACGGCGGCCGTTGCGCGCGTTGTCAAGGACGCGCTCGTCGTCGGTGACATGCCTTTTGGCTCCTATCAGTGTGGCGATGATGAGGCGATGAAGAACGCCGTTGCAATCATCAAGGCGGGCGCGGATGCGGTGAAACTTGAAGGGGGCGCCTCGGTTGCCTCGCTCATCCGCCGTCTGACCACCGCGGGTATTCCCGTGCTCGCCCATGTCGGCATGACGCCGCAGAGCGTGAATGAGTATGGCGGCTTCCGAAAGCAGGGCAAGACGCGCGAGGCGGCCGAGCGGATTCTCGCTGACGCAAAGGCTGTTGAGGCGGCGGGCGCGTTTGCGGTCACGCTCGAGTGCATTCCGGCGGAACTTGCGGCGGAGATTACGGCCGCCGTCAGCATTCCAACGGTTGGCATCGGTGCGGGTCCTGTCTGTGATGCGCAGTGGCTTGTCATGCATGACCTTTTGGGGCTCAATGAGCGGGTGCCGTCCTTCGTGAAAAAATACGCCGACCTCGCGAGCATTGTGCGCGCGGCCTTCTCGTCTTACGTTCAGGACGTGAAGGATGCCGCCTTTCCACCACCGCCCGTCGTCAAATAGACCTTTGTGACTTAGATGAGGTCGGAACGGCTTTTTCCGTTCCGTGCATGACCATAAGGCTCATTTAGATTTCTAAATGGGTCTTATGTTTATGTGCAGAAATGAGAACGAAGATAGGGGGATATTCGCAGTTTTGCAAATCGTGTCAAAGCGTGCGCATTGTGGCACGAAATCTGCTTATATCACATTGATATGGCGAAGCAAAAACAACAGGGCATCAAGGTCAAAGGCGCGAAAAAAATTCGCAACAAGGAACTTGTGCCGTTTACGAAGCAGCTCGCGGCGATGAACGGCGCGGGCATGTCAATTTTGACGACGATGCAGACCTTGGAAGAGCAGGCCGAAGATCCTTCTTTCAAGGCGGTTCTCAAAGATCTCCTCAGGACGATCGAGGGTGGCGACCCGCTGTCGAAGGGGCTTTCGCGCTACCCAACCGTCTTTGATGAGATGTATGTCAATATGGCCGTCGCAGGCGAACAGTCGGGCCAATTCGCGCCGATTTTGAAGCGACTGGCCGACATTCTTCAGAATGCGTCGCGCTTGAAGCGCAAGGTCAAGAGCGCGATGACTTACCCAACCGTCATTATGTCAATTGCGCTCATTCTCTGTTGGGCGCTTATTCAGTTCGTCGTGCCGACGTTTGCTGAGATGTTCTCGGGTTCGGGTCAGAAACTCCCGGGGCTCACCCAGTCGCTCGTTGATATCTCGGACTTTACGAAGGCGTGGTGGTATGTGATTATCCCGTCAGTCGTCGCCGTTGTCTGGCTCTTCCTTAAGTGGAAGAAGACGGAACGCGGCCACTATAAGTTCGACGAGTTTATGATCAAGATGCCGGTCTTCGGCCAACTAAACCTCAAGTCGTCCGTGGGCCGTTTTGCGCGCCTTCTCGCGCAGATGCTCGGCGCGGGCGTGCCGATTTTGAAGTCGCTTGAGGTCGTCGCGCGCTCGCTCGGTAACCGCGTCCTTGAGAAGTCGGTGATGCAGGCACGTGCCGAGGTTGAACAAGGCAACCAGCTCAATACCGCGTTGACGGGTAAGCCCTATATTCCGCTCATCCTCATTCGTATGCTCGCAGCGGGCGAGAAGTCGGGCCGTATGGAGGATATGCTCAACGCTGTCGCAGACGCCTATGATGAGGAAGTTGAGACGCTTCTGTCAACGCTCACCTCGCTCATGGAGCCGTTCCTCATGGTCTTCTTAGGTGGCATCATCGGTACGGTCGTCATCGCGATGTTCTTGCCGATCTTCAACATGGGGTCTTTGGCGCACTAATCATTCTTCACCTTTCTCGTTTTTCCTATTCAATTACGTTATGTCCGAAAACGAAACAGAATTATCAAGGCGGCTTCAACTCGCCGAAATTCGGGCGGAGCGATCCAAGGTCGTCATGGAGTCCCTTGCGGGCTTTTGCCACGCGCTCGGTCAGCCCGCAACCGTCATTTTGAGCGGCGTTGAGTTGCTCAAGATCGGTTGCGACGAAGAGACGAAGAAGGAGGTTCTTGATGTCTGCTACGAGGCGGCGATTGAGATTAAGTCGCTCCTTGCGCAGATGAAGGAGAAGCGCGAGTACGTGAATGAGGCGTATCTCGCGGCCAACGAGGCGGCGGGCAATATGATTTCGCTTCAAGAATGGCATGACAAGGAAGCCCCCCGGTTTACGTGGGATGGAGGGAAGAATGGCTGACGAAAAACCGAAATTTGACGCGCGCCTCAAGGAGGGCGTTGCTTACTTTGAGGAGATGCTCCGCGTCATGCCCGACGATCGGACGACGCTTGAGTTCCTTTCCGTGGCTTACCCACAACTCGGCGAGAAGGAAAAGGCCGAGGGTGCTCTTGCCGCGCTCGCGCGCACACTTCTCAAAGAGGGCGACTTCGAGAGTGCCGCCGCACTTCTGCCGAACCTTGATGCGTGCGAGAAGCCTGAGGCGAAAGCGATGGCCGTCAAGATTCGCGCCGTCTCTGCGCCGCGCCCCGACCTCAAGCCCGAGACGGCGGCGCCCGTTGTTGGCTCACGCGCATCGGCGTGCGCGAGCGAGGCGGCCCTCGCCGAAGATTTAGGCGAGAAGGAGATCGCGGAGCACATCCGCGCGCTCTCCTCTCAGACGTCGATGCAACTTATCTCGGCTCTTGCGACAATCGCGCATGAGCACGGAACTTCGCAAGAGAAGGCACTTGCCACCCTCGCGGACAAGTACGGCATGCCGCCCATTCCGCTTTCGGCCTTTGAAATCACGGCGGAGCGAGTTGCGCCGCTGTCGGAGGAACTCCTGCGCGTGCGCGGTGTCATTCCTTTTGCACAAATTGGCGAGACCGTTCTCATTGCGTTCCTTTCGCCACAGGATGCCGCGTTGCGCCGCACCATCTCGTCGGCATTCGCGCCGAAGAAGGTTCGCTTCTTCCTCGCTGATCCCACGCTTGTTGAGGCGGCACTCGCAAAACTCTATCCGGAGAAAGTTTAGTTGAGAAGGGGCTTTACACTCGTTGAATGTGCGGTGGCGGGCGCGATTTTAAGCGTCTCTGCCCTCGCTTTCATGCAGGGTGTCGCCGTCGCAACGCACATCGCGCGTGATAATGCTCAGCTTCTCGCCGCGGACGGCGTCGCGTGGGATGCCGCGTGGAAGACGTTTAATGAGAACTTCGACAACATTCCGCTTGGGAAAACAGTAGAGACGCTTACTGAATCGGCCGCGCCATCGCTCTATCTTGAGGACAGTGAGGCGGTTCTTACGATGAATGTTACAAGCATGACGCTCTCGTCTGAAGTCGGCGGCAAGGATGTCTTTTATGTCATGAAGACGATTGCGGCTGATGTTGAATGGGGGCCGCCCGATCGCCGAAAGAAACTCTCCGATTACCACAATGTCTTTCTCTACCGCTCTGATCTTAGGAGAGTGACATGGTAGAAAGAAAGGGTTTTACGCTTCTTGAGCTCATGATCGCGTCGACCATCTCAATCGTCGTCGCCCTCGCGCTTGGTGTCTTTTTTGTTGGCACGCACCGCCTCGTGCGCGCATCGCACGGCATCGCGCGCGCGTCGCTCAATCTGCGCGCCGAGCGCGAGCATCTCTTGTTTCATTCCGATCATGAGGGCGGCAACGCGCTCTGGGCGGGGCTTCTCTCGGCGTGGAAGACGGAGGCGTTGAGCACGAAGAAGGTGACGTATACGGCGACGGGGATTGACACCTCGTCGGGTGTCTCGCGCCATGACCGCAATGGCAAGACTTACCCCTCGGACGCAGTCACGCCGCAGACGGACGAGGTCGAACTCGGCTTCTCGTCGGGCCCCGTTCAGCGTGGCAATCTCTACGCCATCACGCTGACGCATACCGTTCAGGGCGAGACACTGCAAGATCGCGTCGTCGTCCCGATTTTCGGCCTTGAACAAGAGCACGAGTCAGGGCGCGTTTTCCACGATAAGGAGGGTGAATGATGAAAAGGGGTTATATCCTTCCGATCACCGTCTTTATGCTCGCCCTCGTCGCGGTCGTCGTCGCCTCGTCGGTCGGCTTTGTCTCGCACGCGGCGCGCCAGACGCGCATCTACCTCGCACGCAGTCGTTGTCGTTTTGCCGCGCAGTCTACGATTGAGCAGGCGAAGGCGCACATTCAGGCGGGCTTCAATGCTTATGCGGGCGGTAGTGGGGCGGCCTCGATCAAGGTTGACCCTCGGCAGGCCGATGTCTACGACTGGTTCGACGAGATTTCAAGCGACCACCGCACGATTGGCAAGGGCGATAAGACGGTGACGCTTGTTGATCCGCCGAATGGCATCAACGATTGCAACGTGACGATCGGTATTGGTAAAGTTGTTGAACACGAGTCCAATAGCGCCATCGCCATCGTGCCGATTGTCGCGACGGCCGTCTACGACCACCCCGATGGCTTGCGCGTCTCGGTGACGATTCAGGAGCGCGTCATCTTCGGGACGGGGCAGAGCAAGGTTTTTGACTACGCCTACTTTGTGAATAACTACGGTTGGATGAACGGGAGTTCGATCACGATCAACGGCGACATGCGTGCGAATGGCAATGTGAACCTCTCGGGCTCAACGGTGAACGGCTACATCTATGCGGCCGCGAACGATGAGCTCGGCGTGAGCGGAACGGTCACACTTAACTCAAACCCGAAGATCCAGAGCAAGTCGGACTATTGCCGTAGCGCCGGGAGCCGCGCGCGTCCTGACAAGACCGACTACGACACATCCAAGTCATTTGATGCGCCCAAGTCAAGCGGCACAATTGTCGCGCCCACGTATTCGGAGGACGAGGACGGAAACCGCGTTCTCGTGAGGGCTGGAACGGTGGGTGCCTCATCCAACAAGTCCATCGTGAACGAAGAGTCAGACTCGTTGCCGATGCCGTTTGTCTCAGATCTCGACAGTTATGTTGCTTATGCGCAAGAGAAGAACGGCCGCCTCACGTATCCAAGTTATTCCTTCACCGACTCGCTTGGCACGAATCGGAACATTTCGGGGGGCACCGTCTATGCGCACTATACGGGGACAGGTCCTTCGGGTGATGCCGAGGCGGCGGATAATGGCGCGCTCGTTCTTGTTGGGACGGCGTCAAACCCCATTGAAATTAGTGGGCCTGTTGTTGTTGATTCGGATGTTATCATCAAGGGCTATGTGAAAGGGAAGGGCACCATCTATTCGGGGCGGAACGTCCACATCATTGGCGACATCAAGTACGTCAACGCGCCGAACTGGGGGCATGAGGACGCGGATGATGCGGCGGTTGACGCGGCGAACGACAAGAAGGATATGCTCGGGCTCGTCGCGAAGGGGAATATTGTTGTCGGCAATAGCGCGAGTAGTTCGTGGCGCACGACGGTGAGCGACTACATCAACTCGAGCTCGGGAGATTCGGTTGTTCATAGTTACGCCTGCGATGCGAGCGATGCGAATATTGGCTATCCTGCGACGTTCGGCGGCAACTACACGGCCGTTGAGCAAGTGCCCGTGGGGCAGTTGACGTCCAAGGCCGTCGGCGGCTATGACTCGTCATCGGGGCAGTTCGGCAAGGTGCGACTCGTCACGACGACACTTGAGACAAAACATATGGAAACATACACCGACTGGTGGACGGGGCGAACGAGGACGCGGATGGTCAACGACACCATCACGGAACTCAAGACCTCCTACGATCGCCGCTACTATGAGACGGTGTGTGATGACGCGCTTCTCAATTCGTTGACCGAGTCGGGTATTTCGCAACTTGATGCCGTCATGTACAATAACCATGGGACGTTCGGAACGATGGGAAGCGGCTCGTCCAGTTATGGCGGTTTGGGTCGGTATCCCTCTTCCTCCTACGTGAACATCAACGGCTCACTCGTTTGCCGCGATGAGGCACTCATCTTTCAGTCGGACGGGCTTCGCTTTAATTGGGACTTCCGCCTGCGCTCAAAGGATAGCGACACGGAGTCTGCGCTTGGGCTTCCCGTGGGTCCGCAGGATCCTTATACTTACGACTGGATGGAGGTCCCCGAATCGCTCAATCCCGCCTACGTGGCGAAAACGGAGGCGCGGCATGATTGACGCGACCGTTGACGCATCTTACGCCGCGCTTCAGCGTGACCAAGCGCGGCGCGTTTCCGCCATTCGCGCGCGCGAGACCCATTCGCGCCGCCCCGCGGGGACGCTCGCGACGCTCCCCGCCGAGCCGCCGCATATCGCGACGCAGCCTGCGCTCGAAGTCGTGCGCGCCTCGCCGAGCGTCCTTGTTCCGTCCGATGGGGCGGTGCGCGATGAGGTGGATGATGCGCTTTCTTCCCTTCGTCTAATGCGCCTCGGTGTTGTTGCGGCTTTTGTTCTCATCTTTATTCTTCTCTGGGTGCGCCAGCGCCAGAGGCAATAGGAGGATTGAATCTTATGAAATCGAAAAAATCAAACTTCTCGCAATCCTTCTCGCAGGCGATTCACTCGATCCGCACACGCAACGCCATTGTGACGAGTGTCTTTCTTTTTCTCTTCCTCGGCATGTTCTATATCGGCGGGCGGTTGGTGCTCTCGAATCTCGTGCGCGACACGGCGAATCAGGTGCGCGACGCGGGTCACTTCGTCACCTCTTGCATCCAGCACCAGACCGACACGCTTCGCACGGCCGTTGAGAAGGCGCTGTCCGCGCCCCAGATGGCGGCGGCCCCCACGCGCGCGTTTTTGAGTGAGACAGGTTCGCCATTTAGTTTCGTTGCGCGCTTTGAGCCCGACGGCGTGTTTCGCGAGGGGTCTATCTACACGCCCGTCGCCCTCCAACCGCTGACGGCCGAGTCGTTCGCGGCCTACGAGAAGGTGCTCTGCGACTGGGCGGCTGTCGCCTCGCGCGCGTCAAAGAGTGGCGACGCGGCCACGTTTGAGATTGGCATCCTGCGCGTGGGTGGCTCACTTCACTACGCGGCCTTCACGCGGCGCGGCGACGATTTGCTTCTCTTTGGTCGACCCTTCAACGCCGATTCGTTCGTGCGCGCGAATGGCGAGGAGTCGCGCCATTTGCAGGTGAGTCTCGGCGAGTCGAGCAACGCCGCGATGGAGCGCAAGAACGTGCGGACAACGGAGGCCTCGTCGGCCGAACCGACGTTGGCTCGCTCGCGCGCGGGCATCTCGCCGATGTTTACCGAGATGGAGTCGGCGGATGACGCGCCCTCGTTCTGGGGCTTTCGTTCAGGTCCCATGGAGACCGTCTTCGTTCTTCGCGATATCTCGGGCAACGCGATTTCGGAGCTCTCCATCTCGCTGCCGAAGGCGTTCTCGTCGGCGACGCGCATGGCCATCTGGCAGCTCGCGTTCTATGTCGCGCTCGGGGGCATTCTTTTCGTTTTGCCGATTTTCTGGATGCAAAGCCGCATCCTTCTTAACCCGCTGACGCGTATGACGCAGGCTATCAGTGCCCTGGGTGCGCGTGACACGGGTCTTGAATGTCCGCGCGTAGAGTGGACAGGTAAGGATGAGTTCGCGCTTCTCGCCGAGTCGGTGAACCGCATGGTTGAGCGCATCGCCTCAAAGACGGTCGCGCTCGCGAGTGTTGAGTCTCGCCATCAAGCGCTCATCTCGGGCGTCCCCGATGCGCTTGCGACCTTTAACGCGCATGGCGAACTCGTCTTCATCACGAAGCAGCCCGAGGGCGTCGCGCCGCTCGTGGGTCTCACGCCTGGGGCGGGGATCTCGGCTGAGGTCTTTGGCGAGGCGGCGGCGAAGGAGTTTCGTGCGACCGTTCAGACGACGTTCCGCACGCGGACGCTCGGCGTTGTGCGCCTCACCGCGAAGGCGCAGGAGGGTCGGGAAGAGCGCAACTTCGAGGTTCGTCTCACGCGCATGGGCGAGTTCTTTATCCTCGCGATTATCCGCGACGTGACGGAAGAGGTCGCCGAGCATGAGCGCCGCCTTGCGGCCGAAGAACACTCGCTTGATGCGTCCAAGCGCGAGTCGCTGACGGGCTTTGCCGCGGGCATCGCCCACGACATGAACAATGTCCTTTCGGTTGTTCTTAATACGGTCGATGCTTCTGCGGCGAATCCGAACGACGATAAGATGCGCGCGGTGAGCACGATTCGCGACTCGGTGCGGCGCGGTATCGCGATGATGCGCGAGTTGACGACCTTTGCGGGCGAGAACCGCATGACGCTCATGCGCACCGACCCGAAGGTTGTTCTAGATGATGTTCGCCAAATCGCCGTTCGCACGGTCGGCAAGAACATTGAGGTGACATTCGAGACCGAGGGTCCGCTTCCCGATGTGGATGTGGATCTCAACCAATTCTGGAAGGTTATCTTCAATATCGTCAAGAATGCGGGCGAGGCCATTGGCTCGCGTCCCGGTCATATCTCGCTTAAAGTTTATCCCTTCAAGATGACGCGCACGGTTGCTGCAAACGTCCTCTCGGAGGGGACGCTCCCCGAGGGTGATGGTGTGGTCTTTGAGATCAAGGACGATGGCCCGGGCATTCCCGAGGACTTCCTTAAGCGTATCTTTGACCCCTATGTTTCGTCAAAGGGACTTGGTCGCGGGTTGGGGCTTGCGACGGTGCGCACGGTCATTGAGGCGCACGGCGGCGGTTTGCGCGTTAAAAGCCGCCCCGACGAGGGAACAACGTTCAGCATTTTCTTGCCAGCGTCAAAACTGCCGCTCGCCGAACGCGCGGGCGTGGTTCCGAAAGACGCCGAAGCCGCGCCCGCGGGTGAGGAAGCCGATGGTGTTGGCGACATCCTTATTGTGGATGACGACCCGGCCATCCTTAAAACAACGCAGATTCTTTGCAAGGCGCTAAAACTCAATGCGCACGTCGCGATTGACCGTCGCGAGGCACTTCTTGACGTGCGGCGCAACGCCTCGCGTCTGCAGGCGATCGTCCTTGACGCGCATCTTGGTAGTTTCGACACGGTGCGTCTTTTGGGCGCGTTCCGCTTGAGCGCGCCGCATGTCCCCGTCATTGTCGCCTCGGGCTCGTCGGAGGAGATGGTGCAGAAGATGTTCCGCCCCCATCCCTACGATGCTTTCCTTGCGAAGCCCTATACGCTCAACGAGTTCCGCACTGCGATTCGCGCCGCGCGCCGCTCCGCCGTGTAAGGCGCAGGGCGAGAGGTTGATAAAATGATGCCGAACCTTGTCTCAGGACGAGGCGGCGCGTCAGACTTCGGTCTGATAGCGATCGAAGGCGCAGTCAAGCGCATCGGCGGCGTGCGCATCAGACGAGAGAATGAAGCGGACGCCGCGCGCGCGAAGGAGCGCACGGAACGCCGCCGAGGGGTAGGCATCATCCATCCAACCGCGTGAGATGGCGCCCGTATTAATCTCAACGCGCTTGCCGCTTCGCGCAATGGCATCGGCTGTTTGGACAAGTTCTTCTTGATACCACGAGGCCGTCTCGTCAAAATAGGGTGTCTTCGTATTGAACTTGCGCACGAGGTCGGGATGACCGAGAATCGTGAAGCGCCCCGCCGCAATCATCGCACGCTCGGTCGCAAAGTAGGCGCGAACGAATCGCTCTGCCGAGCCACCGAAGGCGTCGCGGATTCCGCTTAAGAGAATCTCGGGCGTGTCATCAACGGCGAGGCGTCCGCCCTGAGGCGTCGGGACGAAGTGGACGGAGCCAATCACGTAGTCATAGGGCGTGAGGTCGAGCGGGCAGGGCCAATCCGCTTCAATTCCACAGAGAACACGGATTTGACCGCGATAGGCCACTTTAAGCCGGCGAATCTCGCGGATGTAAGCCTCGGGGCTATTCAGCATTTCCGAATGCGAGGAAAATCCAATCGCGCCGAATCCCTTTTTGAGGGCCGCTTGGACCATTTCCTCGGGCGTTGACTTGCCGTCGCAGAAGGTCGAGTGCGTGTGGAAGTTCGCCTTCATTTTATGGCTGAAGCCCCGTCGTTTCATCTAGATTGAGGACAAGGTTCATATTCTGAATGGCTGCGCCCGACGCGCCCTTGCCGAGGTTGTCAAAGCGTGCGACGAGGATGGCGCGCGCGTCGTTGCCGTAGACAGAAACTTCAAGGCGATCGTGCCCCGCCAGTGCGGCGGATGAGAGAAAGCCACCTTCTGCGGCGGCGGGGTCGTCCACGAATCGGACGAGTGCTTCGTGCGCATAGGCCTCTTCATAGCAGGCTTTAATTGCGTTTAAGTCCGCATTGAAAAGGGGAACCGTCACCTCCATGCCGCTCATGTGCGGGACGACAATGGGCGAGAAGACGGGCGCGGTCGCAAGCCCCGTCACCTTTGTCATTTCAGGGAGGTGCTTGTGTGTTTGGCCGAGTGCATATTGCCGCCCGCCGAGGAAGAGATCTTTCCCACGCCCCGACGCGCCAACTTCCTCTTCGTAGGCGGCAATCATCTTCTTGCCTCCGCCCGAATAGCCCGTGAGCGAGAAGGCCGAAAGCGGCGTCTCGCGCGAAAGAATCCCCGCGCGCACCAGGGGCTCAACAAGCGCGATGAATCCGCTCGCGTGGCAGCCTGGGTTCGTGATGCGCTTCGCCTCGCGGATGTGTTCGCGCCGACCCTTCAGTTCGGGGAAACCGTACGCCCAGCCGTCTGCCGTGCGGTGCGCACTTGACGTGTCAATGACGACCGTCTCGGGATTCTCAACGAGTTGGACGGCTTCAACGGCGGCCGCATCGGGCAGACACAAGAAGGCCACATCGCACGTATTGAGCGCCTCGCGGCGCGCGGCCAGATCCTTGCGTGTCTCTTCGGGAAGGATGACGAGTTCAAGGTCGGCGCGAGAGGCGAGGCGCTCGCGGATGCGAAGACCTGTTGTTCCAGCCGAACCATCGATAAAAACTCTTTTCAACGTTAGACTCCTGTTTTCGTGATGTAAATCTTGGCCATGTCGGTTTTATAAAAGCCGTCGGCGTTTGAGATGTCAAGTTCCTCAAATAGCTTCTCGCCTGGGCGCACGCCCGTGAAGATGATTGGAATGTCCACGTAGGGGCGAAAGCCCGCCTGGCGGATGAGTGTCTCGGCGAGGTCAACGATGCGCACGCTTTTCCCCATGTCAAGTGTGTAGATTGCGCGCTCGGAGCGGCTCGCGGCCTCAAGGACGAGCGAGACGGCCTCGCTTGTCGTCATGAAGTAGCGGCGCATATCGGGGTGTGTGACCGTGATAGGGCGGTGGCGCGCAATTTGCTCGCGAAAGAGCGGCACGACCGAGCCAGACGAGCCGAGAACATTGCCGAAGCGCACGGCCGCGAAGGAGGTCTTGCCTTCCTCGTTCATCGCCATGATGGCGCGTTCGGCCGCGAGTTTCGTCTGCCCCATGACCGAGACGGGGTGGACGGCTTTGTCGGTCGAAATGAGAACGAAGCGCGCCGCGCCATATTGTTTTGCAAGTGCGGCCGTCTTTTTTGTCCCCTCGGTGTTGTTGCGCCAACCTTCTTCGGGGTTCATTTCGACCATCGGCACGTGCTTGTAGGCCGCCGCATGCAGGACGACATCGGGACGGTAGCTTTTGAAGATCGCTTCCATCGCCGCATCGTTTGTGACGTCCTTCATAAGCGGGATAATTTCGGCGGTGTGCGGTTCGGCGCGCAGGGCGCGGTCGATTTCGTAGAGTGCGTTCTCGCTACGTTCAACGAGGAGGACGCGCGCGGGATCAAGGCGGACGACTTGCCGAACGAGTTCTGATCCAATTGACCCGCCCGCGCCCGTGACGAGGATGACCTTGCCCGCAAAGAAGGCGCGTGCGCGCGCACTATCCATGTGGCGCACGTCGCGCGCCATGACCGTGCGCTTCTTGAGGTAGGCGTCCCATGTCCAACTCCAGACGATGCGCCAAAGGGTAATCGCGAGTGTTGCGAGAACGAACGAGATGAGCGTGACCGAGTAGGGTGGGCGAACGTGGGCGTAGGACTCAACGGGCAAAACGAAGCGGAGAAGTGTCAGCGCGAGGCAAGAAAGCGACGTCGCGAGGATGTAACGCGGCAGGTCCTCGAGTCGTGTCCGACGCCACGCGAGGCGATAGACACCGCAAAGGAGGAGAAAGGCGAAGTGGACGAGCGCAACGGTGCCGAACGCTGTGAGCGTCGCGCCGAGACCCCAGCGTGGGGCGCGGAACTCAAAGCGCAGGAGAATGGCCGCAAGGTACGAGGCAAAGATCATGAGGGCATCAAAAGAGAGCCCACACATGCGGGTCAGTGTAAATTTAAGCCACTCTTTCTTCAGTCGTCTTGCGGCGTCGTTCATATCGGAATGAAAAACTTGTTTTATCACATTATACCAAAAACTTGGTATAATGGCTCAGAAGGGGTCTGTCCCCAAAAGGATATCATGAAGATTGCGGTTGGACTTTCAGGCGGCGTTGATTCGGCCGTCTCGGCTCTTCTCTTAAAGCGAGAGGGGCATGAGGTCATTGGCGTCACGATGGCACTCGGGTTGGACGATGAGGCGCTTAACCTTGAGGAGACGCGGCGGGTGGTCGCACAACTCGGCGTGCCGCTCCGCGTTTTCGATCTGTCGGATGATTGGAAGAAGCTCGTTCTCTCTTACGTGGGCGAGACGTATCGACTCGGTGAGACGCCGAACCCCTGCGTTCGATGCAACGAGACGGTGAAGTTCCGCCTCCTGCCCGAGGCCGCGTTCTCGCTTGGGTGTGAGGCCTTTGCGACGGGTCACTACGCGCGTCTTCGCCGCGATGGCGCGCACGTCCGTCTTCTGCGTGGCGTGGATCGTACGAAGGATCAAAGCTACTTTCTCTATCGCGTGCGCGAGGAGATTCTCGCGCGGACAATCTTTCCGCTCGGCGCGCGCACGAAGGCGGAGGTTCGCGCGATTGCGCGTGAGGCGGGCTTCCGCGCCGCCGACCGCGAGGACAGCCAAGACTTCTGCGGTGGGGACGTTCATCGCTTTCTGCCGCAGACTGCGTGCGAAGGGGCGATTGTTCGCCTCTCGGATGGGCGGCGGATTGGGACGCACCGCGGCTACTGGAACTACACGGTCGGTATGCGCAAGGGACTCGGCATCGGCGGTGGCACACCTTACTACGTCGTTCGAATTGACGCGGCGCGGAATGAGGTCGTCGTGGGAATACGCGATGAGGCTGTCTCGCATGACCTCTCGCTCATTGACTGCGTGGGCGAGATTGATAAATCGCTGCCCGTGAAAGTGCGCTCGGCGGGTGAGCCGCGCCTTCTTTCAGAAGGGGTTCTCGGTGCTGCCCCGGGTCAGAGTGCTGTTTTCTACCGCGGTGACGAGATCGTCGGCGGGGGCATTATTGCGAAGAAATAAATTCTTTAAAATTCCCCCTTGCGCAAGTGAGGGGATTTTTGATATACTATTATCTCGTTCGCCAAACGCGGACATGATCTTTGACAACAGAAGCGTGAGAAATTAAAGAATGTCTCTTTGGAAGAGACATGGAACAGTAAGATGTTTGTGTGGAGCAACTCAAATTCTTTTTTCTGAGAGTTTGATT
>CAVHJW010000003.1:0-32644 GCA_963636335.1 bacterium | reverse complement strand
GGCTCGTCCGCGAAGGCCGCCGCCGCCGCGAGACAGAGGAACAGCACGAGGAGCTTTCTCATTTCTTGTCTCCCTTCAGACGCTTCTCGACGTCGATGAGCTTGGCGGACGCCTCGCGGTTGCGGTCGTCCGTGCGGTCGGGCACGAGCTCGAGGAGGACGAGCAGCTGGCGCTGCGCCTCCTCCCACTGCTGCAGGTTGATCGCGCGGTTCGCGAGGAAGCGCTGGTTCGCGTAGCGCTTCTCGAGCTCGGCCCGCGCCTCGACGAGGCCCTTCTGCGCCTCAATCGCGCTCTCGGGCTTCGGGTTCACCGTCTCGAGGTAGAAGAGGACCTCCTCGTAGGCCTTCGCCGCGCCGAAGAGGTTGCCGTGCTGGACGTCGCGGTCCTCCCACTTCGCCTTCGCGAGCGCGAGCGACTCGTCCGCGAGCGCGATGAGCTTGTCGCGCGAATACTGCAGGGCCCAGACGCCGAGCTGGTTCTTCGAGAACGCCTCGAGCTTCTCGCGGATCGCGCGGAACGCCTCCGGCTCCGGCGCGTTGACGATCGTCACCCGGCGCACGTGCGAGGAGTAGACGACCTTGAGCGTCCACGACTCGAGCGCGGGCGGGTCCGGCTCGACGCCGACGTATTCGCGGTCGATGTCGCGGATCGCCGAATAGGCGAGGATGCCGCCGAGCTCGGCGAGCGCGGCGTCGTCGAGCTTCTGGCTCTTCGTGACGTGGCGCTCCTCGTCCGGCACGTTGTCCACCGCGACGCTGAGCACGCCTTCGGGCGAGAGGCGCATCTCGTAGCGGAAGATCTTCTGGTCGTTCGCCTCGACCTTCTCGTAGACGACCTCGCGCAGGGCGGGGTTGTCGTCGTCCGCCGCGGCGGCCTTGATCTCCGGCTCGCCCGCGTTCGGCGAGAGGAAGGCGTCCGTCAGGACGAGCGCGACCGCGGCGACCGCGACGGCCGCGGCGACGAGGATCGCCATCTTCGTCGCGGAGGCGCGCCGGGCGGAGGCCGCCGCCGGGCCGGGCGTCGCGCCGAGGCCGAGGTCGAGGTTCTCGTTCGCCTCGGGCGGCGGCGTCGCGGGGCGCGCGGGATGGAGCGGCGACTTGCCGCCGGCGACCTTCAGCACCGTCGCGCCGACCTCGATGAGGTCGCCGGGCTTCAGGTCGGCCGAGTCGCTGCCGAGGGCGCGTCCGTTCACGACCGTGCCGTTCGCGCTCGCGAGGTCGGTGAGGCGGATGCCGTCCTCGCCGACGGCCTCGAAGAGGCAGTGGTTGCGCGAAAGCTCCTCGTCGGGGATGTGGATGTCGTTCGACGACGAGCGACCGAGGCGAAGCCCGTCCTTCGGGACGGCGAAGCGCTTCCCGGCCAGCGGGCCGTTGGTGATCTCGATTTCAGGTCTCTTTCCCATGCCGCGTATTATACCATATTCCCGCGCCCCGTCAGAACTCGCTCGAGTCGCAGACGAGCGAGTCCATGATGTAGCCCTTGCGCTCGGGCGTGTTGCTGCCCATGTAGAACTTGATCGTCTTCTCGACGTCCTGGTCGTCCGAGCACGTCACCGGCGTGAGGCGCATGTCCTCGCCGATGAAGTCCTTGAACTCCTTCGCGTTCAGCTCGCCGAGGCCCTTGAAGCGCGTCGTCTCGCAGCCGCGCCCGAGCTTCTTCTGCGCCGCGTCGCGCTCCGCCTCCGAGAAGCAGTAGACCTGGTCCTTCTTGTTGCGGACGCGGAAGAGCGGCGTCTCGAGGATGAAGACGCGTCCGTCCGTGACGAGCTGGCGGTAGAAGCGCATGAAGAACGTCGTCAGCAGCATGCGGATGTGGAGTCCGTCGACATCGGCGTCGGTCGCGAAGATGATCTTCGCGTAGCGCAGGTGGTCGAGCGTGTCCTCGATGTCGAGCGTCTTGATGAGGTTGAAGAACTCGACGTTCTCGTAGAGGACGTTCTTGCCGACGCCGAACGTGTTGAGCGGCTTGCCGCGCAGGAAGAAGACGGCCTGGTTCGTCGCGTCGCGCGCGTTGCCGAGCGTGCCGCCCGCGGACTGTCCCTCGGTGAGGAAGATCATCGTGTCGTCGCCCTCGGGCTTGCCCGTCTTCTTGTTGATCTTGTCGAGCTTCAGGTGGTTCTTGCAGTCCTTCAGCTGCGGCACGCGGACGGACACGGCCTGCGCGTGCTCGCGCGCCTTCTTCTTGATGGAGACGAGCTGCGAGCGGATCTTCCCCGTCTCCTCGATCTTCGCGATGAGCTTCTCCGTCTCCGCCGGCGCGCGGTGCAGCTCGGCCTCGATCGCCTTCTTCATCTCGGCGACGAGGTCGGCGCGGATGTCGTTCATCACGAACTTGATCTTGGTCTGTCCCTCGAAGACCGGGTTCATGATGCGGATCGACACGGCGCCGAGGAGTCCGTCGCGGATGTCGTCGCCGTCGAACTTCTTCTTCGAGTCGTAGTCGTTCAGCGCCTTCGTCAGCGCCTCCTTGAACGCCGTCAGGTGCGTGCCGCCGTCCGTCGTGTACTGTCCGTTCACGAACGAGTGGTATTCCTCGCCGAAGCGGTTCGTGTGCGTGAAGATGATCTCCAGGGTCTTCGTCTTGACGTGGAACGGCGCGTAGAGCTTCTCGAACTGCACTTCGTCCGCGATCAGGTCGGCGAGCCCGTGCTCGGAGCAGATGTCCTGTCCGTTCAGGCAGATCGTGAGCCCCGCGTTGACGTAGCAGTACATCTTCATGCGCCGGAGGACGTGCTCCTCGCGCACCTTGAAGTGCTTCAAGACCTTGACGTCGGGCTTGTAGTGGATGAACGTGCCGTCGCGCTCGGGCTTCTTCTGGGCGCCGCGCTTCTTCGACTTGAGGCGCCCTTCCTCGAAGTAGGCCTCGGAGAACTCGCCCTCGCGGAAGGAGCGCACCTCGAAGAACTCGGAGAGCGCGTTCACGGCCTTCGTGCCGACGCCGTTCATGCCGGCGGAGAACTGGAAGGCGTCGGAGTCGAACTTGCCGCCGGTGTTCATCTGCGAGACGCAGTCGACGACCTTGCCGAGCGGGATGCCGCGGCCGTAGTCGCGCACGGACACCTCGCCGGTGTCGTAGTTGACGTTCACGTCGATCTTCTTGCCGTGGCCCATGACGAACTCGTCGATCGAGTTGTCAATGACCTCCTTCATCAGAATGTAGATGCAGTCGTGGTACATCGCGCCCGTGCCGGGCTCGCCCACGTACATGCCGGGACGCATCCGGATGTGCGTCACCGGATCAAGCGTCTTGATGTTGTCGTCGCCGTAGTTTTCCTTCGCCATGGAAAAAAATTAGATTTAGTGAGCCGCCGCGCAGGGACAATGAGCGCAACCGACGTGCGCCGCATCCCCCGTAATTGCGTGATCGTGCCCCGTCCAACAATAGGTGCACACTTGATCTTCAGGAAGCCCAATCGCCTTGATCAAATCATCCACACGCTGAAACGCGAGCGATGTCAGATTGAGTTTCGAACGAATATACTCGACCATCGCCGCGTATTCCTTCGAGTCAGGATCGGTATACTTCTCAAGATTCGCCGTGCTCTCGCCCTCACATCCGCGCACATAGCGGCGCGTGATGAGGTCATAGACCGACTTTGAACGCGAGAAGTTGAGGAATTGGCACGGATAAACGAGAGGTGGGCAAGCGATACGCACGTGCATCTCCTTGCACCCCATTGCGTAAAGTTTCGCCGCCTGCTTCGAAAGTTGTGTGCCGCGCACAATTGAGTCATCGCAGAAAGCGAGGCGCTTGCCCCGAATAAGACCCTCAATCGGAATCAATTTCATTGAGGCGACGTGTTCACGCTCACGCTGCTCCTGCGGCATGAACGAGCGCGCCCATGTGGGCGTATACTTGACGAACGGCCGCGCGTAGCGAACGCCCGACTCCGTCGCGTAGCCAAGCGCGTGAGACGTGCCCGAGTCGGGGATGCCGCAGACGGAGTCGAGTTCAACGGGGTTCCGCTTCGCGAGTGCGCTCCCGCAACGATAGCGCACCATCTCAACATTGCGCCCCTCATAACTTGATGCAGGGAAGCCGTAATAGACCCAGAGGAACGAACAAATCGCGCACTTGTTAAAGGCGGGAGCGAGCGTCTTCACCTCGCCCTCGGCCGTCAACTCGGCGATTTCGCCAGGGCCTAAGTCCTTCACGTGCTCATAGCCGAGATTCGCGAATGCGCACGATTCCATAAGCGCAATGACCGAGCCTTCTTTCTTGCCGACAATAATCGGCGTCCGCCCCCAACGATCGCGCGCACAAATAAGCCGCCCGTCATCTGTCACAACGAGAATCGACATCGAGCCTTTGACGCGCTCTTGCACGTAGCGAAGACCCTCCACGAGCGATTCCTTTGATGACATAAGCGCCGACACAATCTCGGTCGGCCCCACCATTCCCGATGTCGTCGAAAACTGCAACTGCGTGTCATTCGTCTTAAAGAGTTCGTCCAGAAGTTCCTTCTGATTCGTAATCAACCCGACGGTGACGAGGGCATACGTGCCGAGTTTTGAGCACATGACAAGCGGCTGGGGGTCCGTATCGGAGATGCACCCGATGCCGACCTTGCCGCTGAAGGACGCGAGGTCACGCTCAAACTTTGAGCGGAACTGTGCGTTCTGAATATTATGAATTGAGCGGCGGAACGCGCCATTCTCGCCGAGCACCGCAAGCCCACCGCGATGCGTCCCTAAGTGCGAATGATAGTCTGTGCCAAAAAAGAGATCCTGAACGCAGTCGTCACGCGAAATCACGCCGCAAAAGCCACCCATGAGAAAACTCCTTGAAATGAAAAGAATGAACGTCTATTATAACATTTGCGCTTCGCGTTCGTCCACAATCTTGTCAAACTCGTCCTCGGCGTCCGAGGCCTCCAGCTCGTCGGGACAGTCGGGCGCGATGCCTAAATAGCGGATGGCCGCAAGCGCAACGCGCTTGAAAACGCACGCGGCCGTGTTGCCTCCTTGATGGAGCGGCCGCTTCTCGTCAAAGTCGAGCGAGGCAAGAATCACGACGCTCGGTCGCTCAGCGGGGACGATGCCGCAGAACGAGGCGCAATAAAGCCCTGGTTGATAGTGCCCATTTTTAGCCTTCTGCGCCGTCCCCGTCTTGCCCGCAATGGAATAACCGCGAATCGCCGCGCGCCGCGCCGTTCCGCCCGGGGCGGCAACAGCGCGCATCATGGAGCGAACCGTTGCCGCCGTCTTGGCGCTCACGGGGCGTGAAACTTCCGTCGGCGTCGCCTTGTAGAGAATCTGACCCGAAGCATCTGTGAGGCGATCAACAAGATACGGGCGCATGCGCACGCCGTCATTGGCCAAAGCCTGATACGCACTCACAAGTTGGAGAGGCGTAACGGCAACAAACTGGCCGATGCCTGCACGCGAACGCGAGGCCTTGTCCCACATGCGTCGGCGCGGGTTCGGCAAAATGCCCGTCTCCTCGCCAGGCAGTTCCACGCCTGTCTCAACACCAAAACCAAAGCGCCGGAACGAGTCGTAAAGCGTGAGGGGACCCAAATCATAGGCGAGTTTGCCGCAGACGATGTTTGACGACTTCACAATCGCCTCCGTCAACGTCATCGTCGGGTTCCAAACGTGGTTGCCGTCACCCGGGAGGCGGTAATAATCAGGATCATCGCGATTGGTGCGGTACGTCGTTGAGGGCCCAAAGCGCAACGGATCTGATTCAATGGCCGTCGCAACGGTGAGAACTTTCATAACCGAACCGGGCTCAAAGTTATAGCCGACAACGCGGTTTATTTTCTCTTGTTCACGCGCCCGACCAAAAGAAACTGGATCAAAGTCAGGGTAAGACGACATCGCAAGAATCGCGCCCGTCGACGCATTCATCACAACCACCCAGCCCGCACTCGCGCCATATTCGCGAATCCCCCACTTAAGCGCCGCGTCGGCCTCAAACTGGAGGTTCGGCTCAATCGTGAGGTAGAGGTCACACCCGGGCTTCGGCGCGATGGAGACATCGCGCTTGTCGTAGAGTTCGCGGCGGACGGCGTCCGTCTTGCCACGCACGACGCCAGGCGTTCCCGCGAGCGCCGTGTTGTATTTAAGTTCAAGCCCACACGAGCCGACGCCCTCGGCGTTCACCGAGCCGAGAACATGCGCGAGCGAACGGCCGCACAAGTAGCGTCTGACGAGCGTTTCCTGGATGGCAACGCCCGCGACGAGCGAGCGGTCGGCGAGAATACGATGCGCCTCAGGATCAGACGAGCGCGCGAGAAACTGATAGCGTCGCGAGGTGTCCGCCGCCATGCGCTTGACCTTTTTGTAGTCAAGATCGAGCGCATCGGCGATTGTCTTCAAAATGGCCGCCACAGGGCGCGGCGGCTCCCCGCGCCGACGAACGACGCGATTCGTGAGCGCGACGGGATCAAGGTGATACTCCCAGAGTGGCATTGACATGACGAGCGCCGAATCCTTGCCGTACGCGCCATAAATGGAGCCGCGACGCGCGGGAATCGACCGCTCAAAGTCATACTTCGGCGCGGGAATCTTCGGGTCAAGGTGTGCGAGAATAAGAACGCACGAAACGTAGGCGGCAAAGAAGACAAGCACAACGACGGGGAGCCAGAACCGAATCTGATCTTCTCGCGCGCCGCGCATAGCCTCTTTTCGGCGAGCCGGCGAGCCTTAGCGCGCCTTCGCCGCCCTCCCACCGTTGCGACGGCGCGCCGCCGCGACCGAATACTGCCCGAGGTAAGGCTGACCGTCCGCCTTCATGTGGACATTTTGCTCCGCACTCGGCGCACGCATCGCGAGCCCATGGCGAAGAAGCGCAGACTCAACCTTATCCGGCGTCTTCATCGCCTCCCAATTCGCCATCTCGCGGCAACGATCGTTCTCAAGGCGCGCGATCTCTTTATGACGCTCGCCAATGGTTCGTGAGAGCGACTCACAACTTGACGCCGCCAAGCGGTTGAGCGCGATGGCCAGACCCACAAAGACAAGCATCGCAAGGCCATGCACCGTCAGCTTCGTGCTGACACTCATCTTCTTCGAATTAACAAATCGATTTTTCTTCATCTTCCCCCTCCCTCTAAATCCTTTCAATGACGCGAAGCTTCGCGCTCCGCGAACGAACGTTATGACATTTTTCGGCCTCCGAGGCCACAACCGCCTTGCGCGTCACCGCGCGCGCGCGCGGCTCCTCGCCCTCCCAACGCGAACCACCCTGCTGCAACGAGACCTCGCGGCCAACGTGTGCGGCGAAGAACTGCTTGACGAGGCGATCGGTGAGCGACTCAAAGGTGATGACCGCAAATCGCCCGCCAGGCGCGAGGAGATGAAGACCCGCCGTGAGCGCGGCCTCAAGCTCCGCCTCCTCGTCGTTGACGGCCATACGCAAGGCCTGAAAGACGCGCGTTGCCGGATGCTTCGCGCCACGCCGCCCAACGAGTCGCTCAATGAAATCAGCCAGTGCCGTCGTCGTCCGAAACGGCCGCCCCGCCGCAACCTCGGCGGCCACCGCGCGGGCGATGCGGCGCGCCTGCGGCTCCTCACCCCAGCGACGGAAGAGATCCTCCAATTCGTCGGCGCAAGAGCCGTTCACAATCTCCTCAGCGGTGCACGTGCGCGCGCGATCCATGCGCATATCTAGAGGACCCTCGCGCATAAAGCTAAAACCACGTGCGGCTTCATCCAGCTGAGGGCTTGAAACACCCAGATCAAGAAGAACGCCATCAACATGCGTCCAACCCTGTGCCGCCACGAGACGTGCCATCTCGCTCTGATTGCCCTTCACAATCGTGAGAGAGGCCGCAAGACTCGGATTCGCCGCTTTCCACGATAGAACCTCGTCAATCGCCTGTTGATCGCGATCGATGCCGAGGACATGGCCGCCACGCGAGAGAATCGCGCGCGTATGCCCCGCGCGGCCGAGCGTCCCGTCGACGTAGAGACCGCCATCGCGCACCGCGAGCGCGCGAATCGTCTCATCGAGCAGAACGGGAACGTGAGCCACTTTCATCCCCTCCGTTTGTTTTAAAGCCCCGCCGCATCGAGCGCGGCATCGAGCGCGGTCACATCCACCGCGTCCGCCGGTCCGATTGCTTCGGGTGCGTAAAGCTTGACCATGCGGACCGAACCCACCATCGCAACCGTCGTCGTCAAGTTCGCAAACTGAAGGAGCTTGTCGCAGATGCGGATTCGGCCCTGAGAGTCAAGAGAAAGTTGTTGAGAGAGCGCGCCAATGACCGCGAACACTTTGTTGAGCGCGGGGTCCAGCAACGCCTTCTGGCGCAAGTCGTTGAGGAAAACGTCCATCTCAGCCTTCGGGTAGAGGTTGAGGCACTTCTCCTTGCGATCCGGCATCACGTAGGCGACCGCGCCAAACGCGCCACGCCATTCGCTCGGAATGGTGACGCGCCGCTTGGGATCAAGCGCATAATCGTGGCGTCCGAGCAGGATGCCCGCATCCGTTGTCCCTGAAGAACACTCTAAACCCTTCTTTGACATTTTCTGACACCATTATACACTTTCCCCCACCACCGATGCAAGCGAAAAACAACAAAAAAGTGCAAGTCGCGCCATCTGGAAAATTGATATGCTATAATAAACGCATGTTTGCAACGCTCTTTCTCTTGGCGGCAACGTTCGCTCCGACGAAGGCCTTTGCCCTGCAGATTCACCTCGACCGCGCGGGATACTCGTGTAGCACGATTGACGGTGTTTGGGGACCTAAGGCCCAACGCGCCCTTTCGGAATACATGAAAACTCACCCAAGCGCGCGGCCGATCAAAACACCTGACGAGGCGTTTGACGTCTACTTCGCGACGGCGAAAGATCCCTTCAAAATCGTCACCGTCACCAAGGACGACCTCGCCGCGCTCGTCTCAATTCCCGAAGACCCGGCCGCGCGTGCCGACCTCACGCGCATGGGCTACGAAACGATTCGCGAGATGTTCGCCGAACGCGGCCACCTCTCGCAAACCGCACTCGCCTTGCTGAACCCGGGTGTCGACTGGAAGAATGTGCGCGCAGGGCTTAAACTCGTCATCCCCGACTTCCCGCCAATTGAAGAAGAATTCAAGGCCGCTGAGCGCGGCAAGAAACGGCGACCGATCCGACCTGAGGCCGCGCTTGTCAGCATCTCACTGTCAAAGAGTCTCATCACGGTCTACGACGCAAAGAAGAAAACGATTGCAATCTTCCCCTGCTCCATTGCCGCCGACAAGCGGAACGTGCCACCCCATGGCGAACTGAGAGTCGTTAGCTACGTTCCCTGGCCGAACTACACCTACACGCCCGACAAGGTCCGACAAGGCGAGAAGATGAAACGATTTATTTGGCCGGAGGGCGAGAACTCGCCCGTCGGCGTCGCATGGCTCGGGCTCAACTTGCCGGGCTACGGCATCCACGGAACGCCACGCCCCGAGTCAATCGGCTTTAAGGGCTCGCATGGTTGCTTCCGCCTCGCGAACTGGAACGCCGCGCGTCTCTTTGCGATGTGCAAGATTGGTACGCGCGTCGTTATCGAGCCGTGACGGCGAGCATCTGACTGTCGCGCCGCATGCGAGCCGAGTCCATCGCAACGCCGACAAAGACCGTCGCCCACGCATAGCCGCCCATCGCCGACATGGAGAACATCGTAAACTCACCCATGTTCGCAAAAAGAAGAACGCTTAAGGTCGTAAGCCCCGTGTAGGCCCCGCGCCGCAAAAGCGTCAGTCCCACGCACAGGTAGAAGCCGACGAGAATCGCAAAGCCGATGAGACCGCCCTCCTCCAGAATGGCCGTAATCCACACACCCTTCTCAATCGGCGCCGAGAGAAGGTCCTTGAGTGTTGAGCGTTTCAGCGACGCATAGGCCTCGCTCACCTGAAAACCGTTCCCGATGACAGGGCTCTTCTTAAAGTTATCAAGCGCGCTGTCAATGAGCCCTTGACGCGACGAAACCGCATCGGTGACTGTGAAGTCGCTTGCACGCGCATCCTTGTTCCATTTAAGCGCAAAGCGAACGACACTGTCGCGCACCTGCGGAACGGCGACCATCGCAACCACGCCGAGCGTGAAGAGAATGAAAAGCACGCTCTTCACCTTGCCACGCCAGCGAACGCCGATGCCACGCATCCGAACAACGCAATAGGACGGAACGGCAATACCCGCCAGAAGCGCGAGCATACCCGTGCGGCTTGACGTCAAGTAAATGAGGTAAGGGCAGATGAGGAGCAAAACGAGATAGAAGACGTTCGCTTTACGAATATTGATGACAAGGTCAGCGAAGAGGAGCGCGAATGTTGAGGCGATGACGGGGGCGAGCGTCTGCGAGTGCATCGTCATGCCCTTGAAGAGACTCACAACATCGTGACCGGCGCGGAGCGACGCATCAAACTCCTCGCCCGAGAGCTGCCCGAGTGCGGGGAACGGAATGAGCGCGATGGAGCCGAGAATCAAGTAGGCGCAGACGGCGAGAAGGATGCTTCGCACAACGCGCTCGTTGAAGCGGCGACTCTGCCCCGCCAAGTTGGCAACTCCGTAGTAGGCGAGATAAATGGCCGAGAAGAGGATGATTTTCAGATAGGAGATCGTTGGATTCCAGCCCACCGCCGAGACGATCGCCATGTAGAAGATATAGAGAAACATCCAAAGAAACGGCGCGACGAGCGGGTTTGAGCGGCGGCTTGTAATCTGCATCAGCGAGACGAGCCCCATAAAGGCAAACATGCCGCGTTGCGCAATCAGAAACGCGGGGCTCGCAGGCATGAAATATTTATTGCCAATAATGAGCAAAACGGAGCACATGAGCCAGAAGGTCATTTGCTCAACGCGATGCGTCAAAATCGCAAAGATGGCAATCGGCACCATAAACGCATAGGCGTTGCCGCCTGTCGCCATCTGAAGAGCCGTGATGACAAGAAGAATGAACGTCGTCTTGAAAAACGCCTTCGTGTCAAAAACGGTATTGTCAAAGATTTTCATCGCCCGTCCATTATACCATTTTCGCACGGACGCACCTGATAGAGCGCATGGCGATCCTGCGATTTTAACTCCGTCGGTCCTTCGCTCAAAAGCGTAAACGTTGTCGCCGCCTCAATCGGCCGCGAGCCAATGACGATCGGCGCGGTGACGAGATACCATGCGTCCACAAGCCCCTCATCGGCGAGCGCGCGCGCCAGCTGAAGCCCCCCTTCACAAAGAACGTGCAAGAAGCCTCGCTTCCCAAGAGCCTCAAGGGCCTCGCGCGCATCACGAAAGACGAGCGTCTCGTTCCGGCCGTCCGTCAGCACCTTCGCCGTCTTCGGCAAACGCCCCGAACGCGAGACGATGACGCGCACGAGATCGTCATTCCGCCGCCCATGTGAGAGAAGCGTCGGGTCATCTTTGCGCACCGTCTCAGCGCCGACCATAATCGCATCGACCCTCTCCCGCAACATCCCCGTGCGGCGGCGCGAGGCCAAAGACGAAATCCACCGCGCATTCCCCCTCTCGTCGCAAATGCGTCCATCGAGCGACATCGCCAGTTTCACCGTGACGAAGGGGCGACCGAGCGCGCAGTGCGTCGCAAACGGCAAGATGAGTGTCTCCGCGCCATGAACAGCCTCCGCGAGCGCCTTCTCCGCCGCCGTCTGAGGGCGTACCACCGCGCGCGCGAAAGCGGTTTTCGCGCACACGCAAGCAACACCCGCCTTTTTGAGAACGTTCTTCGCGCGATCGCGGTTGACGCCATTTGGATCGGGAATCGCATAAACGACCTTCCCAATGCGCGCGGCAACAATCGCGTCTGTGCACGCGCCCACACGCCCAGGCTTGGAACACGGCTCGAGCGTAACATAGAGCGTCGCGCCAGCGACATCATGACCGCGTCGCGCCGCCGACTTGAGCGCGGCCGTCTCGGCATGGTCAAACCCCGCGCGCTTGTGCCAGCCCTCACCCAAAACGAGACCGTCGCGCACAATGAGCGCACCGACAGGCGGGTTGGGGCGCGTATGCCCCTCGCCGCGCCGTGCGAGGACGAGCGCACGTCCGAGACAACGCGCCGCCTCCTGAATGTCATCCTCCCGCGCCATCTTTTCGTATCCTCACACGAAGCGCACGAAATGACGCTCTAGACGATCTTGAAGCCGCGTCTCTAAAAACGGCGTCACCTTCCAGTAATCACGCAGGGCGAGATATTCGCCGACAGGCCCGGGTTGACCCGTGCGTGCGCCGTATTCACAGCGAAGCATAATGTTACGCGCCGTCGCCTCGCTTGAGACAAACTCGATAACTTGCACCTTAAAGCCGAGGATGCGCAAGATCATCGCACGGAAAGAATCTGTCAGAATATCGCACAGCCGCTCGCGCAAAATAGATTGACGAAGAAGACCCGAGAAGGCATCGCCTGTGCCGCCCTTCCCGAGCGTCTTCTGAAGTTCGTGTTGACAGCACGGCGCGGAGAGGATATAACGCGATTTCCATTCAACGCCCTTCGCAAGCGCCTCGTCCGTCGCCGTGTCGCACGCATGAAGCGAACAGACTAAGTCAACCGTTGAAAGATTGAACGGCTTGAGGCTTGCCAAATCAACGGTGTTGAGATCCGCCTCCATGAAGATCACCTTCTCCGCAAGATCCAGTTGCGCGGCCATCTTCCGCGCCGAGTCAATAACATCGTGCCGACGGTCAATGCCGAGGACGCGGGCGTCCGCGTAGCCGAGAACGAACGTCAAATAATACCAAAGCGAAATCGTGAGATAGGCCTTGCCGCACCCGCAATCAACGGCGACAAAAGACGTCGCATCACCGTCACGGTGCGGCGCGACCGTCTCGCCCACAACCTTCAAAAATTCGTTGACTTGATCGTATTTGCCGCGCATGGAGGCGCGGATGCGTCCTTCGCCGTCGGCAATTGACAAGGTGCGCAAAAGCGCGGACGCGTCAAACTGCGTGAGCGGAACATTCTTAACACGATCGTGCGGGCGCACCGTCGCCTCGCGATTCATCTCGGCCGAGCGCGAGACGAGCGCATGACCCTTCTTCGTCACGCGCACATGGAGGTCGCCCGTTGCCGTCATGAGATGGAGTTCGCGTGCGCCCTTCTGCGCAATAATCTCTTCTAGCCCCGCCGCCGCATCGTTGACAGCAAGATTCTTCACCTGCACGCGCCCCTCGTCCGTCATCTCGGCCTGAAACTTCTTCTCGCCACCGATTTCAACAGGGCGCATCGCGATCTTAAAGACCTTCCCATTGCGGCGCACCGTCTGGACGATCTTCATAAAACCCGCGCCGAGGACGCGTGCGCGGATTTCCTCCTTCAAGGCGTTATCAAGTTCAAAGCGTTCCATAAAAGCCTCCCCTAGAAAAACGTCATCTGCCCGGGCAGTTCCGCAAGCGACGCGCGCGGCCGGCGCACCGTGCGGGGCCGATTGACGTCAATCTCATTCGCTTCAAGATTTTTCAAGATTTCGCTCGCCCGCGTGACGACTTCTGGCGGGAGCCCCGCCATCGCGCCAACGTGAATGCCGAAACTCTTCTCAGCAACGCCCGGAGCGATGCGCCGCAAAAAGACGAGACGCCCGCCCTCTTCCTTCACCTTGACGGTATAATTCTTAATGCCCGGGAAAATGTCGGCAAGATCGGTCAATTCGTGATAGTGCGTTGCGAAGAGCGTCTTCGCCTTCGCCTCCTTTTTGCCGTGCAGATACTCGGCGACAGACCAGGCGATTGAAATGCCATCAAAGGTTGAGGTGCCGCGCCCAATCTCATCGAGAACGATCAGAGACTTCGTCGTCGCATTATTGAGAATGTTCGCCGTCTCCTGCATCTCAACGAGAAATGTGGAGCGTCCACGCGCGAGGTCGTCGCCCGCGCCGATGCGCGTAAAGACGCGATCAAGAACACCGAGATGCATCTTCGCCGCCGGCACGAACGAACCCATCTGCGCCATCACCGCGAGCGTTGCGACCTGACGAATGTAGGTTGACTTGCCCGCCATATTCGGCCCCGTGATGAGCATAATCTGATCGGTCGTCGTGTTGAGGAACGCGCCGTTCGGGACGAACGGCTCCGCATCTGGAAGTTGCTCAACGATGGGGTGGCGACCATCAACAATCTCAAGAACATCAGAGTCATCAACGACAGGCCGCACATAGCCCGCCGCGAGGGCGCGGTCGGCGAGCGCGAGCGTCGCGTCAAGCGCACCGAGCGCGAGGGCGGCGCGTTGAATCTCGTCCGTCTTCGCCGCGATTGTCTCCAAAATCTCGCGATAGAGTTTCTGCTCAAGTTGGACGGCGCGGTCCTGCGCGCCCAAGACCTTCTGCTCGTATTCCTTCAGTTCGGGCGTAACGTAGCGCTCACCCGTCGTCAATGTCTGACGGCGAATGTAATCCGCGGGTGCCATTGAAACGGACGCCTTCGGAATCTCAATGAGGTAGCCAAACGCGGGCACGTGCTTGACCTTCAGTTTCGCAATGCCCGTGCGTGCCTGCTCACGTGCCTGATATTCGGCAATCCAGTTGCGCCCCTCTGACGCGATGGCGCGAATCTCGTCAAGCTCTTGTGAATAGCCCGCCGCCATGAAACCACCATCAACAAGCATCACAGGCGGATCGTCGGCAATCGCGCGGTCGATGAGATCCACAATCGCGGGCTGGGCAACAAGTCCCTCATCGTCGCATACGCCTTTTTCGCTCTTTTCGTCCCTGACCCTTTTCAGCCCCTCTTGAATCTCGGGGATCGGTCTCAGCGAGGCGGCAAGCCCCTTCAAGTCACGCGGATTCGCACGGCCCCCATCAACTTTCGCAACGAGTCGCTCAAGGTCGCGAACGCCCGTCAGCAACAGACGCAAATGGCTCAGCGCGGCGCGATCCTCCACAAACATCTCAACCGCGTCAAGTCGCGCGTTCACCTCTGTGGCGCGCGCGAGGGGGCGCGCAATCCAGTTCCGCAACGTGCGCGCGCCCATTGGCGTCTTCGTGACGTCGAGAACTCCAAGAAGCGACGAGGCCTTCGCGACCTCCCCGCCTGGCAGAAGTTGCAAGTGCGTGAGTGTACCCGAGTCAAGAATGAGCGCATCGTCCGTTGAGCGGATCTTCACCTTTCGGACGTGACCGAGCGCGTGGTGGAGCGTCGTTCCAACATAGTAAAGGAGCGCGCCCGCAGCGGAGATCAGGTCGTTCTTCCCCGTCAGGCCGAAGCCGTCGAGCGCAAGCACCTTGAAGTGGCGCGTAAGGCACGCCCACGCCGCGTCAAGCGAGAAGGTCCAGCGATTCTCCTCCGTCTCGCGCAAGATCTCGGCGGGGTTATCGCGCTGAAGCGTTTCGGCCAATTTGGCCTCGCTTGCGAACGGCTCAACAACAAACTCACCTGTTGAGAGGTCGAGAAGCGCGAGGCCGAGGCCATAGACGCACGCGATGTAGTTACCACACGTTTCGTCGAGAAGACCGTCCTCCGTCACCGTGCCAGGCGTGACAATGCGCGTCACTTCGCGACGCACAAGCCCCTTCGCCGTCTTTGGATCCTCAACCTGATCGCAAAGCGCGGCCGTCTTGCCGGCGCGAATGAGTTTTGCGAGATACGAATTGAGCGCGTGGTAGGGAACGCCGCACATCGGCTGACCGTTCCGTTGGGTGAGCGTCGCGCCAAGAATCGGCGAAGCGATGATCGCGTCCTCGCCGAACATCTCGTAGAAATCGCCGAGGCGAAACATCACAATCGCCCCCGCGGGAACCTCGCGCTTAATCGCGAGGTACTGCCGCATCATTGGCGTCAGTTCGCTACCCACGTCTGTGCCACCCCTTCTTCAAAAAATCTCGTCATCGTTTCCCATTATACCAAAAGGCAGACATCACGGCACACGCGTTTTCATGCGATCGATTTCCGCACGAGGTCATCAAGAAGCGCGAGCGTCTTTTTCGTCATAGCCTCAACACCATAGAGGCGCGCGACGGCCTCGCGCGGCGTCGCCGTCCCCGCCGCCTCAAGCGCGGCAAGAACCTCCGCAACGCCGCCGAACGAGCGCAAAACACGAACAGGCTTATTCATCGCCGCCGCCTCAAGAACAGAAAGCCCGAACGACTCTGGCTTCGTTGTGTTGCCCGAGACAACTTCATTCGCAATGGAGAGACATTCAGGGATCATCGTCTGCGACCCCGCAAAGATAACATGATCCGCAACCCCCAAATGCACGGCGAGTGATTTCAAATCATCGAGAAGCGCTTCCTTGCCACGATCCACGCCGCCCACAATCACGAGACACGAAAAGAGATGCTCTTTTCGGCGGGCGGCGAAGTCGCGAATGACCGCATCAAAACCCTTGAGCGGCGTGATGCGGCCAATCGACATCGTGACAAACACGCCGTCCAAGGCACCCCACGCGAGGCGCAATGTCCTCACGACTTTCAGATCCACGTTCTTAGGATCAAAGCGCGTCAGGTCAACCGTCGGCGAAATGATGCGCAGACGCGCGGCGAGGCGCATGGCGGGCGGGCAGTCGGGCGCGTCAGGGTAGTTCTTTAAGAGAAAATCGGCGAGGAATTTTGACGGCACCACCACCGCATCACCGCGCGTCATAACACGCGAATAACGCGAAACGGAATTCGCGCCGTGCGCATACGTTGCGAACGGCAACTGAAGGGTGCGATTCGCAAAAAGAAACAGCCACGCGGGGACGCGCGAGTGAGCGAAGACGACGACAGGCTCCCCCTTCGCCTCGCTTTTGATCGCGCGAAGCGCGCGCCGCAACTGATGCGCGCGCGCGAAAAACGTCAGCGGATTTTTGCTCTTAAGGTCGATCGCGCGTGTGTCGCCGCCGTCCGCGCGAAGGCTCGCCTCGAGCCGACCACCGCGCGAAATGACAACGGAACGATGCCCCGCCGCCACGAGGGCGCGGTTGAGCGAGAGGACGACGCGCTCAACGCCGCCCTCTTCCATTGCGGGGACTAGGTGAACAATCGTCAATGTTGGTTGTAGGTTGAATCAACCGTCTGCCATGTCGTGCGCGAGAAGAAGCCCGCGATGGCCGCATCATACTCGGCCGTATGCGCGAAGGCCTTCTTCATGAGTTTAAAGCGCGTGTCCAGGCCGAGCGTTCCCGCGTGATCAGAAAGTTCCGTCACGAGATTGGCGTAATCAAGCGGATCGGTGACGGAGGCGACGCGCAGATAGTTCTTCGCCGAGGCGCGCACCATGCAAGGCCCGCCGATGTCGATATTTGTGCGCGCCATCTCGGGCGTGACGTCGGGCTTTGCGACCGTCTCACGGAACGGATAAAGGTTCACGACGACCATATCGATCATCTGCGCGTTGAGGCGCTTTAAGTCCGCCTGATGCGCATCGTTGTACGTCTCGGAAAGAAGCCCGAGGTAGATCTTAAAGTCAAGCGTCTTCACGAGCCCGCCCTGCATCTCTGGCTGCCCCGTGTAATCCGAGACCGCAACGAGCGTCTTCTCGGCCTCCGCGCCCAAAATCTCCTTCACCGCCTTGTAGGTGCCGCCCGTTGAGTAGATCTTGACACCCGGGCACGCCTTCACGAGACCGGGAACAAACGATTCAAGCCCCGTCTTGTCGCTCACACTCATGAGGACGTTTTTCACCTTGATGCGACGATCAATTTCCGTGACAATGTTCAGCGACATTTCTTTCGTTCCTTTCTAAAAAAGTCCATTATACCACATTCACCGAGACATAAGCGGCCGACGCCGAATAGCCCGCGCCGAAGCCCGCGAGAAGCATGGGGCCCGACTGGCCCGCCGCCTCAAGAGTGAGCGGAATAGAACAGGAGCCGGGGTTCTTGACAGCCTCATCAAGCGTCAAAAGGCGCGCGTCAAGTTGAAGCGCACGCGCCAATTGACGAACCATGTAAGCGTTCGCCTGATGCGGCACAAAGTGGTAATTATCTTCAGGCGGAATCGCGCGCTGAAAGGCGGCCAAAAACGATTTCACCTCCGTCGCGACAAACGTGAAGACGCCCATGCCGTCCATAAAAATGGGACCTGCCGCGGGACAGCGCAACGCCTCGTTCGCCTTGGAGTAAAAATCGAAGAGACTTGTCTCGCCGCTCGTTGCGTCCGACGAGACGACGCTCGCCGTCACGGCGTCAGAGAAGATGTTCCCCGTCGCATGGTCGTCTGGATTGACGAGGCGCGTCTGAACATCGCCATCAATCACGAGAATCTTCTTCTTCAAATCGCGCGCAAGCGCACCCGCAAGATAGAGGGCGTAGGGATAAGCGCTACAGGCCATCTGAATGTCAAAGGCGGGCGTCGTCGGCGGGAGCGAGAGGGCCGAGGATACGCGCACCGAAAGAGCGGGAAAGCGTTCCTCGTTTGAGAACGTGGCCGCGATGACGCCGCCGAGATCGTCCGCCGAGACCTTGCGCGCCGCCGCGACCGCGAGATCAAGAAGCGTCCCCTCGCCGCGCGCGGACGCGAGATGCTCAATCGTGACTTTCGGCGTGCGGATCATCGATCAGATGACGATGTTGTTGAAGTCGGGAATCCGCTGTTGGAGGAAGTCTCGGCACGCCTCCAATATTTCATCGCCCGTCTTGTCGCGCCCCATCGCGAGAATCGTATCGCGGTAGTCATCAAGATCCGCGCGCGTCAATTTTGAGAGAACCTTTGAGAGGATGGGGATATAAGTCGCCGACATGGAGAGCGCATCAACGCCCATCGCCGCCCAAAGGACGCCAACAACGGGATCCGAGGCCGACTCGCCGCAAACGCTCACGGGAATCTTCGCCTTTTTCGCCGCGTCAATAATGCGACGCATCAATTCCAAAATTGCAGGATTCGTCGGCTGATAGAGGTTCGCCACCGCCTCATTGCCGCGATCAGCCGCCATCGTGTATTGCACGAGGTCATTCGTCCCAACGGAGAAAAACTGAACAGAGGTGGCGATGACATCGGCATTGAGCGCCGCCGCAGGAACTTCAATCATCGCGCCAACGGGCATTGACTCATCAAAGGCGACCCCCTCCGCGCGCAAACTGCGGCGCACCTCATCGAGGACGACCGCCGCCGCGCGAAGTTCCTCCACGCACGAAATCATCGGATAGAGAAGCTTGATACGGCCATGCGCCGACGCGCGCAGAATGGCGCGCAACTGCGTCTTGAAAACCTCGGGATGCGAAAGGAGATAACGAATCGAACGATTGCCGAGAAATGGGTTCGCCTCGCTTTGGCGCGTACCACTACGCTGCGAAATGCCACGCACAAGTTTGTCGCCACCGATATCAAGAACACGAATAGTCGCCGATGCGGTCTCGCCGAGTGTTGCGGCAAATTCAGCGACCGCGCGGTAGGCTCGGTACTGCTCCTCTTCGGAAGGCTCGCCCTCTTCATTGAGCCAAAGGTATTCGCTGCGGTAAAGCCCCACGCCACGCGCACCGAGTGCCTGAATGCCGTCCAAGGGCGCGCCCGCGTGCAGGTTTGCAAAGAGCGCAATCGCGCCACCATCTTTCAATGTGCCCGCCGCAGAACCCGTTGCCGCCTCCTCAGAAATTTCCTTCTGGCGCTCAACGAGGTCGCGGAAATCGCGAATGGCCGCAACCGTCGGCGCGACCGTGAGGCACCCTTCTGTGCCATCGAGAAGAACCGTCTCGCCAGGTTCGACAAGCGACGTGGCGTTCCCAAGCCCCGTCACCGCCGGAACGCCCATTGAACGCGCGAGAAGCGCGACATGGCTCGTCGTTGAGCCACCGTTCATCGCGAAGCCAAGGACAAGCTCGCGCGGCAACTGAACCGTCTCGGAGGGCGTGAGGTCGTCGGCGACAATGATTGAAGGCTCGGTCAAAGAGACATTGGGATTGGCCGCCGCCCCTAAGAGAATACGCAAAACGCGGCGCTCAAGATCATCAACATCACGCACGCGCTCGCGCAAATAGGGGTCATTCATCTTCGCGAAGAGCGCACGCGTTTCATTCGCCGTGCGCCTGACGGCCGCCTCGGCGTTGAGATGCTCAATCTTGATACGCTTCTCAACCTCAGCAATGAAAAGCGGATCATCGAGCAGCATGAGGTGGCACTCAAAGATCTTCGCATCTGTGCGCCCACCGCGCGCATTGAGCGCGGCCACGACGCTCTCAAGGTCATGGCGTGCGACATCCAGCGCGGCGTTGAAGCGCGACCACTCGGCCGCCTCGCCACCCTCGGGGAGGACATATTCAGACACGGGGATTTCACCATCCCCGCGATAAACATACACAGGTCCGATGGCAAAACCGCGCGCCGTCGGCAACCCGCGAACCGTCCGCATCTTCGCGCTACTGCTCATCCGGGATGTCGAACTTTCGGCCGACGAGCGCCTCAAGCTCATCCAAAGCCTCTGCCGCCTGCGGGCCTGTTGCGCGGACTTTCAAAACCGTGCCCGAAACCGCCTCCAGCGTCATGAGCGCCATAATCGACTTACCAGAGACAACATTGCCGTCCTTCTCGACTTCAATCTCGCAATCGTAGTGGCTCGCGAGTTTCGCGAAAAGCCCGGCGGGGCGAACATGCATCCCATATTTGTTTAGGAGTTTCATCTCCCGCGTCAGTGTTTCGGCCATGGTTCCTCCTCTTGATGAATTTTGTCCTCAATTAAATGCGCACGCGCATGAAGGCGCTTTGAGAGTGCCTCAACAGGATCAACCCCCGAGAGCAGGAGCTTCTGTTGCATCGCGGCCGTCTCAACGAGATTGACGAGGTCGCGTCCCTCTGAAACGGGGATCATAATGTTGGGGACCTCCACGCCCAAAATCTTCTTCATGCGGCGCGTCTGACCGATGCGATCAACTTCGCCGCGCACGTCCTGAAGGCGTTTGAACGTGATGATGAGTTGCAGGCGCTTCTCGCCGCGCAACGCCGCAACACCGAAAAGACTCGGAATATGCATAATGCCGATGCCACGAATTTCCATATAGCCCTCGGTTGATTCCGAGGCCGAGCCGTAGAGGAGATTGTTACCGACATCCTTTCGGATGCACGTGAGGTCGTCGGCGATGAGCGCGGAACCGCGCTTGATAAGACCCAAGGCGGTCTCCGATTTGCCAAGACCGGGGTCGCCCTCAAAAAGAATGCCGAGCCCGCACACCTCAATCATCGTTCCGTAAATCGTCGTTGACGGCGCCGCGAGCCGCTCCAGAACGAACGCGCTTAAGTTCGCAAAGACGCGCGTTGAAAGAGGCGAGGTCATCACGATCAGGCGATAATCCTTCGCGAGTTTCAAAAGTTCCGCGTCGGGCTTCTGACCGTTTGTAAAAATAAAGAAGTAGGCGTTATGCTCAACAAGCGCCTTCAGCCGCTCGCGCCGCACGCGGGGAGTCAGCGAGCGGAGATAAGCCCTTTCGCCGCGTCCAATCATTTGCAGACGCCCGGCGGCGAAGTAGCCATAAAAACCTGTCAACGCGAGGCCCGGCCGATTGACAATCGGCTCTTTGACCACGCGGCTTAAATGCTCATGCCCAACGACGATCGAAAGGGAGAGCGACTTCTGACCGGCTTCATAGAAGTCGGCCACGGTGAAGGCGCGTCCCTTCCGATTCGTCTTGATGGGCAACGTGCGCATTAGTTCTTCTTGGAGGACGCGCGCTGTTCGCGGACCGTGCCCTTGCGCGCCTTCACGCGCATACGCAGAAGCTGACGCTCCGCACGGGCGGCCGCGCCGTCGATGACGCTCTTCGCCGAAGCGGAGAACTCCTTCGCGCCAACGGCCGTCTCGCCGAGACGGTTCGCGATGACTTCAGCCGTGTACATGTGGCGCTTGACATCAATGTCGATGACGATCTGCACCTTCGTCACCTTCGGGAACTTCGCCGCAAGCTGCTCCATGCGCGTCTGGGCATACTCCTTCATCGACTCAATGCGGACGTCGCTGTGTCTCATGGTCACTTCAATGCTCATTTTCTTTTCTCCTTTTCGTGTCGTATTGATTTCACATTCTGAAATTTTCGCCGAGATACTTTTCGCGCACCTCGGGATCGGCGACAAGCTCGGCGCTTGTGCCTTCCTTCAACAAACTACCATTATAAACGAGATAGGCGCGATTGACAACAGAAAGTGTCTCGCGCACATTGTGATCGGTGATGATAATACCAAGCCCCTTCGCCGCGAGCGAGCGGACAATTTCTTGAATTTCGTTGACGCTCAACGGATCCACGCCCGCAAACGGCTCGTCCAACATCAGGATGGAGGGGTTCCGAACAAGCGCGCGCGCAATCTCAAGTTTGCGACGCTCGCCGCCCGAGAGCGTGTAGGCGGGTTGGCGCGCAACCTTCATAAGGTCGAACGGCGCAAGCAACTCTTCGGCGCGCGCCGCACGCGCCTTTTTCGAGAGCGGCATCGTCTCAAGAATCGCCATCACATTGTCCCAAACGGAGAGCTTGCGAAAGACAGACGGCTCCTGCGCGAGATAACCGAGGCCCTTACGCGCGCGCTGATAAACGGGCAAATGCGTCAAGTCTTCGCCACGAAAGACGACCGTGCCCGCCTCAGGTTTCACGAGACCGACAATCATGTAAAAGGTCGTCGTCTTGCCCGCGCCATTGGGGCCTAAGATGCCCACAATCTCGCCGCACGAGCACTTCACGTCCATGCCGCTCACGACCGTGCGATCACCGTAGACCTTCACCAGGCCCGTCGCTTCAAGATCGGCCTTCTTCTCGCTCCGCTCACGCGCAAGCGCACTCATCGCGTCCATCACCGGGTCGCTCATAAATCCTTCATGCTCCTTCCCGACTTGTTGACGATCAACTCTGCGTCCTCAACCTCAACCTGCTCGGCCTTCAGAAAGAACGTAATCTTCCGCCCCGCGACCTCATTCGCGGTCTCGTCCGCAAGGCGCGCAAGGCGACCGTCTGGTGAACCCATCATCACGACCTCATCGGCCGCGCGCGAGAAAGTGGCGCGCGCACACGTGCCACGTCGAAGACCATTCGTGATTGAGACGCCCCCTTCTGCGACGAGGCGGCTTAAGGTGTTCGTCCCCTCGAAGAACGCATAGACGCGGTCGGAGACGAGCGTGTAGTCAGGGCGATAGTCGACGCGAACCGCATCCTCAAAAAGGACAATGCCCGACTTGCGATCCATATCACAACGGCGCGATGAAACTGCGAGAGACTCGCCGCGCAAAAAGGCATTTGTTGAGGCACTGGACATCTTCTCGCGCGTCTCAAAGGCCGACTCATCAAGCGAGAGGACGTATTCGTCATCGGTCGAGAAAAAGACATTCTCACCCGTGAAAGAACTCTTTCCGTACGTCACCTTCGCGCGCCCCTCGGCCCAACCGTGATGGTTCGCACGCGAGAAGAGAAGACGCTCGGCCTCAACGCGCAGCGTCTCGCGCGCCGCCTCGTCAAACTGCGAGATGACAACATCTGCCGCCCAAACGAGATCTTCCTTGAGGAGAAACTGCGCCCGTGCGGCCGTGACGAGAAGTTTGACAGAGCCGTCCGCGTGCGTCTCAATGGGGACATTCACGCGCTCGGCCGTCTCAGAGACGCGGCTCGCAACGTTCGAGTAATCTTCGCGCAGACGCACCGCCTCGTCCGAGAACGCCGCACGGCGCGTGCGCCAAGACGCGACATCCAACGCGGGGGCCTCCCACGCGAGGAGCAAAAGGGCGAACAGGAAAAGCCTCACGCCGTCACGACCTCCTGAATCTTGAGAAGCGTCTTCCAGAGCCGCTCAACGTCCGAGAAGCGAATCGCATTCGCGGCGTCGCTCTTCGCCTTCGCAGGATTCATGTGCGTCTCCATGAAAACACCAGAAATCGCGCCTGTCGCAACGGCCGCGCGCGCAATCAGCGGCGCGTACTTGCCATCGCCACCCGAGCCAGTGCCGAGCCCGCCGGGACGCTGCACCGCGTGCGTCGCATCCATCACAACGGGGTAGCCCAAGTCGCGCATAATCGCGAGTGAGCGCATATCAACAACGAGGTTGCGGTAGCCAAAGGAACTGCCGCGTTCACAGAGGATGATGCGCTTATTGCCCGTCGACTCAATCTTGCGGACGACTTGCGCCATATCCTCGGGTGCCATGAACTGCCCCTTCTTCACATTGACAACAGCCCCCGTCTCGCCCGCCGCAACGACAAGATCGGTTTGGCGCGCGAGGAACGCGGGAATCTGCAAAATGTCGCAGACCTCGGCGGCGATGCGCGCCTGCCACGGCTCGTGAATATCGGTCAAGACTGGCACATCAAAGGTCGAGCGAATCTCGGAAAGAATCTCAAGACCTTTGTCAATGCCAGGGCCACGGAAGGAGTCAACGCTCGTGCGGTTCGCCTTGTCAAAACTCGCCTTGAAGACGTAGGGCACCTTCAACTTGCGCGAGAGCGCTGTGAGGCGACGCGCCAACTCGAGCGCCATCTCGCGCGATTCAATGACGCAGGGGCCCGCAATAAAAGCGAGCGAGCCGCGTTTCCCAAATTCAACACCCTTGTCGACGCAAATGTTTTTCATTGCGTCTATTATACCATATTTCCGAGAACCTTAAGAATACGGCCTCACTCGTTTTTCGTTCAAAGCGCCATTACCTTGTTGGCTCGGAGCTCTTCGGATCAAGCCCGAAGCGGTTTTCGCCTGGCGTTCCCTCAAGGCACAAGAAAACAAGAAACACGATGTTGCCAACAATCGGCACCAGGTTGATCAACCACCACCATCCGCTTCGATCTGTGTCATGAAGGCGACGGACACCGACGGCAAGCGAGGGAATGAACGCGGCAAGGGAATAGAGTCCGTAGAAGGTTGACGTTCCCAGAAACCCGTCAACGAACGCGGCCACCAGTGTCGCAATGAAGTTAAACAGCACGAACAGCCAGTACTCCTTGCGCCGAGCGCGTCCGCTGAACGTTGCGTATTTCTTCCAACAACCAAGATACCAATTCATCTGTCTTTCCTTTCTATGTTTAGCCCGTTTGCATTGATGACGAGAGCAACTGCGCCCACCGCCATTGCAAACCGCAAAACCAATATATCATATCCACCGGCCAAAGGCAACGTAACGCGAACCTCTGCCTTCCTTCCCTTACCAATAGAACCATTTGCCAAAGAAAATAACATAGAGGCCGAGCAGAAGGTTCGTGACGGCGTGTGCGAGAATAGCCGCAAGAAGCCCCGCGCGCTTCGCAAGAAGACCATAGACGAGACCCGCGAGAACACCCTCCAAGACAAAGACAAGACCGCGACTGAAGCCAAGATCGAAACGCATGTGCTCAACGCCGAAGAGGACAAGCATCCAGCCAAAGCCCGCGAAATCGAGAAGCCACTTGCGAAAGAAGAGTTCCTCCGCGACAGAGATCACGAATGCGCTCGCGGCGAGTTTTAAAATCGTGAGCGGCCAACCACAAATCTCTGGCGCAAATGGCGAGGTCTCAAGACGAGTGCCCTGTGGCCAAACGAACGGCTCGGGGGCAATCCAAAAGACGAAGACGAGAAGCCCACCCGCAAGACCAAGAAGAATTGTGCGCAGATTGAGGCGCACGTGTGGCCGCCACGCACAGAACGAGAAAACGAGAAACCCCGCTGTCGCCGCCCCGCGAACGGCATACGCAAACGCCGTCTGCGGCAGAAGGCTCATGAGAGCCATCCAAGCCGCATACGGCGCAATGAGGGCGACGGAACGCTTCACATCGCGGGCTTGTACGAGTCCTTAAGCGCACACGTCCGGTTGAAGACGAGGTGTTCAGACGCGCAGTCCTTTTCGTCAGCGACGAAGTAGCCCGTGCGCTCAAACTGAAAGTGTTCGCCCGCCTTCGCGTGCCCGAGCGTCGGCTCAACATAGCCTGTGATAACCTTGAGCGAGTCAGCGTTCAAGTACTTGAGAAAGCCGTCGCTCCCGTCCTTGAGCGGATTCTTCTCCGTGAAGAGACGATCATAGAGGCGCACTTCGGCCTTGAGACCTGTCGCGCAGTCAACCCAGTGGATCGTGCCCTTCACCTTGCGCCCGTCCGCCGCGTTGCCGCCCCACGAGTTCTCGTCCCACGTACCATGAATCTCGACGACGCGTCCGTCGGCATCCTTCGCACAGCCCGTGCACTTGAAGATGCACGCGCCGCGAAGGCGAACCTCTTGCCCCGGCGCCATGCGGAAGAACTTCTTCTCGGGCACCTCCATGAAGTCCGCGCGGTCAATCCAGATTTCGCGCCCAAACGGAATCGTGCGAACACCCGCCGTCTCGTCAAGTGGGTTGTTCGGAAGCTCAACGTCGCGCGCCGCGCCCGGCCAGTTATCAATCACGACCTTTACGGGGTCCAAGACCGCCATGCGACGCGCGGCCGTTTTATTCAGTTCCTCACGGACGCACCACTCGAGCAACGCGGGGTCGCTCTCGCTCTCGACCTTTGAAACGCCAATGCGGTCACAAAATTCGCGAATCGCACCCGGCGTGTAGCCGCGACGACGCATCCCGCACACAGTCGGCATACGCGGGTCATCCCAACCGCTGACGCGCTTTTCCTGCACCATCTGAAGAAGAAGGCGCTTCGACATCACGGTGTAGGTCAGATTCAGACGCGCGAACTCACGCTGTTGCGTCCGAATCTTCACGCCGTTGCGAACGGGCAAAAGCCCCTGCTCATCCATGCGATCAACGACCCAGTCATAAAGCGGACGATGAACCTCAAACTCAAGCGTGCACATCGAATGCGTGACGCCCTCAAGCGCATCTTCAATTGGATGCGCGAAGTCGTACATCGGGTAGATGCACCACTTATCGCCAAGGTGGTAGTGCGAGACGTGGCGGATGCGATAGAGAACGGGGTCGCGGAAGTGAATGTTCGGCGAAGCCATGTCGATCTTCGCTCGAAGGCACCACGCACCGTCTGCGTACTTTCCGTCACGCATCTCGTGGAAGATTTTGAGATTCCGCTCGGGATCCGTGTCGCGCGAGGGGGACGGCGTGCCGGGCTTCTCGGGGACGCCGCGATACGTCTTCCACTCGTCCTGCGTCAGGTTGCAGCAGTAGGCCTGACCACGGCGGATGAGCTCCTCGGCAATCGCATACATCGTATCGAACATGTTCGACGCGTTGTAGAAGCCTTTCTCCCCCGCATCGCCCGCGCCTTGCCACGTAAAGCCGAGCCAACGAATATCGCGCTTGATGTTCTCGGCGTACTCGTCCGACTCCTTCGTCGGGTTCGTGTCGTCGAGGCGCAGATGGCACTCGCCGTTGAACAACTGCGCCATTCCGAAGTCGACGCAGATGGCCTTCGCGTGGCCAATGTGAATGTAGCCATTGGGCTCGGGCGGAAAGCGCGTAACAACGGTGCCGCCCGTGCGCCCTTCGGCGACGTCCTTTTCAATCCATTGCCGGAGAAAGTGCCGGCTTGTTGACGATTCTTCTTCGTTCACTTGATGATCTCGATTTCGGCCATCGACCCGTAGTCGTTGCCGTAGTGGTTGTTGAGCGCGGTGAAGCGGTAGAACTTCGCCTCGACGGGTTTCTCAAAAAAGACGTCTTGTGCGTCCTCCGTGTTCCGAAGCGACGACTTGAGCGGCGTGGACCACGTCTTGCCGTCCATCGACGTCTCAAGCGTGAAGTCCTTCACGCGCCCGTTGACGCCGCCGTTGCGACGGCTGTAAAAACGCACGCCCTTCAAGGTCTCGGCCTTCGCAAGTTCAATCGTCAGCTGATGCGGGAAGTTCCCCTGCGTGCCCGTATACTGCGAATGCCAGATTGTTGAAAGGTCGCCGTCAAGAACATGCTCGGGGTTGCCTTCACCAACCTCGCTCGACGAGCAGGCGATTACCTTCGCGTTCGCCTCGTTCGAGACCTCGGGTAGCGCAGGCAGACGCGGCTCTGTCGCCGTCATCGGCGAGAGATCGTCCGTCTTAAATGACATCGAGAATCGAAGGTCATAGTCGCGGTCGCTCCGGATAATGTCACGCGCCATCGGCGCCGGCCCGCAGCTCTGCCCGCCAAGTCCGCGCGTCTCGGCGAAAATGCCGACGAACGTCTTGTCGGAGGGTTGAAGCTCCGCCGGATGAATCGTCCTCAACAACTCAAACGGCGTGTAGGGGTTCACCTCAAAAGCGAAGGGCTTCGCAAGCGTGCGCACCGCAAGAGGCCCAACCGAAAAGGCGTACGTATCCTCGCGGTTGCCGCTGTCTTCGTTGCGCGCATAGGGGAAGAAGAAGCCCTGCGCCGTTGACTCCCAGAGACCGACGAACGCGCCCGACTTGCGGTCACGATAGTTCTCAAACGGCCCACGCCCAAACCAACGAACAACGGGATCCGCAAGGGCCATCTCGTACGAGAAGCCGAGGCGCATGAGATCCATCTTACGACCCATGGGGCGAATCTTCGCCGTGCAATCGAGCGTGCCGTCCGCGCCGATAATCCACTCCGTCGCGACGACGAACGTCATGGGGCGAAGCGGGGCGTCGGTCTCGGCAATCGTGATCTTCGCATGCCCGCGCCCTGAGATGCGATAGGCCTTCTGCCCCTTCCATTCAACGAGCGTCTCCACGCGCTGCGCGCCGTTCGGCAACGCCTCATGTTTGAACGCGAGGCACGTGGCTTCTGGATTAATGAGACCCTGCGCCGCGAGGCTACCGCCAAGGCCTTCTTCGTTTGAAGACGGCGTGCGGTAGGCGTCAAGGCGCATCGGCGACTTCAGAAGTTCCGTCGTCCAACCGAGCAGGCCACGCTTCAGAATTGAAAACGGCATACCCGTTTTCTTGCAGAACGAAACAACCGACTTCTTCGTTGAGAACGCAAACGACTTCTCATCCTCCTGAACCGTCACCGCGCCGTCCGCAACGACGTGCGTCGCGAGCTTCTCAACAGGGAAGTCAATTTGATCATCCGCGATCACCTCACCCGCCTTACGGAACGTAACGCGCAAGGCGATGACGCCGCCCTTCTCGCGCGCATCGCGAACGGCCGTCGGCATCGGATAGACGGCCTCCTGGAGAGGCTTAAGCCCATCCAGCGCGAATGCCCCCGCCGCGTAAGGCGTTCCGTCACGAAAGAGTTGCCACGCGCAGTCGATGCCCGTTGCATCCACAAAGTAGTTTTTATTGCGCAAAACAACTTTTGCAAAATCATTTGTCGCCTTCGCCGACCAATTCTGATAGACGTGGCGAATCTCGCCGTAGCACGGTTCGGGCGTGCGATCCGAGAGAATGCAACCGTTCATGCAGAAGAGCCCGTCCGTCGGCGCGTCACCAAAGTCGCCACCGAAGGCGATGATGCGCGTACCGTTCTTGTCAAGGTAGAGGCCCTGATCAACCCAGTCCCAAATCGTCGCGCCCAAAATGACATCCGACGACTCAATCGCGTCCTGATAATCCTTCAAGTTGCCCATCGCGTTGGCCATGTTGTGGGCGTACTCGGAAATATAGAACGGCTTCGCCGACGAGGTCTGCGCGGCCTTCCACCAGCACCATTCCACAGAAGGATACTGGCAGCCGTCCATATCGGCGACCGACCAATCGCGCTCGTAGTGCGTTGGGCGCGTCGTATCCGCCGCCTTGACGGCCGCCTGAACAGCTCTAAAGTTCTCGCCCGGCCCCGCCTCATTGCCGTACGACCAAATTACGATCGACGGATGATTGAAGTTGCGCGCAATCATTGAAAGATTGCGATCAACCGTAGCCTTCTCCCAACTCTTTTGGTGCGAGAGAGACTGCTCGCCATAGCCGTAGCCATGAGACTCAACGTTCGCCTCATCAACGACGTAGAGACCCTTCGTATCGCAGAGGTAGTACCAGTAGTCGTCCTGCGGATAATGGGCGTTGCGAACCGTGTTACAATTCGCGCCCTTCATCTGAGCGATGTCCTGCTCATGACGATCCATCGGCACGAAGTGGCCGAAGCGCGGGTCAGACTCGTGGCGATTCGCGCCTTTAAGTTTGATGGGCTGACCATTGAGGAAGTAACGCGTCACGCCGCCGACCGTGCGCATCTCACTCACACGAAAACCGAAGAGGCTTGAGACAAACTCGCGACCATTTGAGAGGACGATTTTATAGCAGGTCGGCTCCTCGGCGCTCCAAGGCTTGACGTCCTTCGCCGTGCACGTGAAAACGCCCTTCTCAACCATCGCGCCCTTCTCAAGCGCAACGGGTTGGCCGTCAAAGGTGAAGAGCTTCACATCCACATTGCCATCGGCCTTGAAGGCGACCTTCATCTTCCAATCGCCCGCAAAGACATCCTTCTTCGCTGGCTCAGCCGTGACGCGGAAGTCGCGAATGCGCGCCGTCGGGCGCGAGAGGAGCCACGTGCGGCGGAAGATACCCGAGAGGCGGAACATGTCCTGATCCTCAAGGTAGGAGCCGTCGCTATAACGATAGACCTCAAGGGCAATCGTGTTCCGCCCTTCCTTCACGAACGGCGTCACATTAAACTCGGACGGCGAACGGCTGTCCTTCGAGAAGCCGACGTACGTGCCGTTAACCCAAAGGTAATAGAACGAGTCAACGCCGTCAAACTTCAAGAAAATATCACCCGCCTCAATCCAATCGCGCGAAATTTCAACGTCACGACGATAAGAGCCGACAGGGTTCCGTGCGGCGAAAGCGGTGTAGTTCTTCGGCGGCGTCTTCATGACCTCCGAGCCGCCGGGGACGTCCTTCTGGAACGGATAGCGAACATTCGTGTAGAGAGCCGTTCCCCAACCGCCCTGGCCATTCGCGCCCAAGGCCTGCCACGAGCAAGGGACCTTAATGGACGGCCACGACGAGACATCGTAAGAAGGCTTAAAGAAGTCAACAGGGCGCGAGGCGGGGTCTTTTGACCAATTAAACTTCCACGCCGTCTCCGAGTCCAGCGAGCGCGTTCGCTCCGAGAACTCGGGAAGAATTTTAAGCGCGCTTTCTTCTGTCTCAAATGACGAGAATGCCGCGCGCATCGGCTCCTTGCCGAGGGAGAGGTTCTGGTTATCTTGCCATTCCGTGCCCGTGGGTGCAGCCGGCAAAAAAGCCGCCAAAAGAAGTGCGATGTTCATAGTCATTCATTATACCAAATCGCACGTTTCAAAATCAATCACGCAACGAAGCCGAAAAGTTATCACGCGCCAACATTTGCCGCGCCGCGATGATAACGCAGACCTTCACGATGTGTCAAACGACACCGCGCCACCGTCGGCGAAAAGCCTTGAAGAGGTTGAGAGATCAGCCAAACACGATGCGCTTGGTCCAATCAAGAGCCAGAGAAAAAGGCTTTGAAACGCGCGCCAAGAAGCAGTCAACGAGAAGCATATAAGGCCTCTCGAACACCTTCTGGCGCACAAGGTCAATCGCCGCACATACGGCATAGACAACAATTACGGCAACGATGGAATATGGGATCAACAGCAGAGAACTCTGGTATTGGGAGTTCCCAAATACGTCATGCCACAAAAGCGGTCTTGAGAGCGCATGGTCATGAATGAGATAGATGCCAAACGTCGTCGAAGCAATGACGTTCACCCATCTGTGATAATTCATCTTCATCAAGGCAAAAGCCATGAACAGCGAGACGGACATCATCAAGGTCGAGATCTTCTCCATGCCATAGAAATGAGAGGCGTGCGTGGCAAAAATATTCCATTGAAAGCCCATTATCGTGAAGACAACATACGAGAGATAGGTCAATGCCGAAGACCCGAGAAACAAAAAGAGATAGGTCTTCGACGTAAACTTCTTGTTGAACCCATGAAGTCGCGCATAACCGGCTATCGCATACAGGATGATGAACCACGAGAGTGAACCACCTTGAATGTAGCGAAAAGTCGTGTCCGTAAAGGCAGAAGGCACAGACCATAGGAGAACCATCCCAACCAACAGAGACTGATACGCCTGCTTACTCAGACCCCTGAGGAACGCGTTTAGAAATGGATGAATGAGATAAAGCATAAAATAGGCGCTCGCAAACCACCAGATCGTGAAAGTGACCGGAGACAGCGCCTGAATCAACGTCTTAATTGAACAGTCCTGGGTGCGCAAGATGACAAAGACGATGAACAGCCCCATTGAGTAGAAAAACAACTGTCCCCAAAACTTGAGAACTCTTCTTATGTCAATGGTCTTGCTTTCGCTGGCAATAAGGAAATACCCAGAGATGAGGACGAAGACGTTGACGCCAACCTTCCCTCCCATCAGAATCAAACCCCACCAAAGGCGCGGTATGGTGATGGCCGAACCATTCCAGTCAAAGCCTCCATGTACCGCGAAGTGATGAAAGACAATCATGAACATCGACACGATTCTCAGCAATTCAATGCTCGTCCATCGCTCTCTTGTCGCTCGTTGCACAATGTCTCTGCATTGCCGCGCGGTGAATGATTGAGGGATCGCCTTTGCGCGGCAAATAGGAAAGCGTGCCTCGTTCTAAAATCTTCTAAGAGGCACTGGTAAGCCCGAACAGAAATTCAAGAACGGGCACGCAGAGCGGGCAGAATCAAGACAGTATGAGACAGTCAATCATCTGCGGTCTGCGTAGCCACACGTCTCGCTTCCGTTCTGAAAATTACCAGTTTTCTTAGAAAGCCAAAAATGCGCTTGCGCACATGAGGTCGCCATTGGGTGGATGCGGCAAGTAAGCTGTCGCTGATTTCCCGTGGCGTCTCGCGCCCGCCCGGCGCAATCTAAACCCCGCCGAGCGAACAAGGTGTATTATACCAAAATTCGCCCATCAACGGATGAGCGAATTTCAGACCGAAATTCAGACATACAGAGCGCACGGATTTTGCGCGCCCATTAGAATTTTCCGCAGATGATTCTCATTTTGGTATAATGTCCGCCATGGAGA
>CAVHJW010000002.1:0-36792 GCA_963636335.1 bacterium | reverse complement strand
CTGGACGCGGGTCGTGGGCACGCAGGCCGCCTCCTCGTCTTGAATGACAGCCGGCGGCGTCATGGCGCGATCTCGAAGAAAGGCAAGATCGAAGATTGATTTCAGTTAGCCGTTTATGGTAGAATAAAAGACGTGAAAAAGACATCTTCTTCCCTTAAGTATCGCCGGATTCTGCTGAAGCTTTCTGGCGAGGTTCTCGGTAACAAAGAAACGGGCGAGTGCATCGACCCTGATCACCTTGCGTTTATGGCCGAGCGCGTGAAGAAGATCCACGCGATGGGCTGCGAGGTCGGCATTGTTTTGGGCGGCGGCAACATCTTTCGTGGCCTCACGGGTGCGGGCAAAGGCGTCAACCGCGTGACGGGTGACTCAATGGGCATGCTCGCGACAATTATCAACGCGCTTGCGATGATGAACGCGCTTGAGGCGATTGGCGTGCCGACGCGCGTCATGACGGCGATTGAGATGCCGAAACTCGCCGAACCATTTATTCAACGCCGCGCCCTGCGTCACTTTGAGAAGGGGCGCGTTGTTATTTTTGGCGGCGGCACGGGCAACCCCTACTTCTCAACCGACTCGGCGGCCGCGCTCAAGGCGAGCGAGATCGGCGCGGATGCGCTCCTCAAGGCGACGAAGGTTGATGGCATTTATACGGCCGACCCGAAGAAGGATCCGAAGGCGAAGAAGTATGCTTCGCTCAAATACGAGACCGCGCTTGAGAAGCGGTTGAAGGTGATGGACTCGGCGGCATTTGCGCTCTGCATGGATAACAACATTCCGATCGTCGTCTTCGATTTCTTTGACCCGAAGGCGCTTGAGGCCGTTGTGAAGGGGCGCGCTGTTGGAACGGTCGTCAGTTAAGATATTTGACTTTTCTAAAAACACGAAAGAGGAAGAGATGGAAACGGTATCTGAAGTTATCAGTGACGCGACAGTGAAAATCGCGAAGAGTTTTGACGCGCTCAAGTCCCAGTTTGCGGGGCTTCGCACGGGCAAGGCGTCGCCCGCGATGGTTGACCAGATCAAGGTCGACTACTATGGTTGCCCGACGCCGATCAAAAACCTCGGCACAATCTCGACGCCCGAGCCGCGTCAGATCAAGATTACGCCGTTTGACCCGACCGTTCTTGACGCGGTGAACAAGGCGATTCTCGCGGCCAACATTGGTGTCACGCCGCAGACGGATGGCAAGGTGCTGCGCATCACCGTGCCCGAACTCAACGAGGAGCGCCGCAAAGAAATCGTGAAGGTCGCCAAGACGCAGGCCGAGGCGCAGAAGGTCGCGATGCGCAATGTCCGCCGTGATGCGAACGATGCGGTGAAGAAACTTGAGAAGGATAAGAAGTGCTCCGAAGACGAGATGAAGCAGGGGCTTGAAAAGATTCAGAAGGCGACGGACGAGGGCATCGCGAAGATTGACGCGGAGCTCAAGTCGAAGGAAGCCGAAGTAATGGCGGTCTAACGAAAGGGAGGCGCGTGATGGCAGAAGAAGTCGAAAAGACGACACCCGTTCAGGCGGCTGAACCGCCGAAGGTGAATCCGCTGGCGGCCAAGCCGAAGATGCCGGGCGCGGGAATCGCGCCGACGATTCACAAGCCGACGTTGGGCGCGGGCAACGCGCTTCGCCCTGGGCTTAAACTGCCGCCGAAGCCAGGTCTTTCGACGAGCGGCCTTAAATTGCCGCCGAAGCCCGGTGCGACGATTATCACTAAGCCTCTCATCCGCAAGCCGGGCGCAACGGTTGTGGGCAAGCCTCTCCCAAAGCCTATCCAGAAGCCTGTCGTCCCCGTGGACGCGCAGGGCGTTGGCAAGTTGCCGACCGTTGAGGCGAAGCCTGTTGAACGCACCGAGGCGGCCGCGAGCGTTGAGACGCCGAAGCCGCTTGAGACATTGAAGACGGTGACGCAGAAGCTCAAGGGCGTGACGCAAGCCATCCCTCAGCAGGCGATTCTCCACAAGACGGGCATCATCGCCGAGACGGCGGCGCAGACGGATGCGCAGAAAGAGGCCGCCAAGCACAAGACGGCGCGCATCTCGCTTTCCGATGCAATGGGTGTTGCGCCTGTCAAGAGTGCGGCCGCGCCGATGAAGACGATTCGTATTAAGCGTCCTGTAAACCTGCCGGGAACGTCCTCAACGCTCAAGCCCGAGCCGCGTCCTGCGACAACGGCAGAGGGTGCGCCAACGGAGAGCGCGCCGACGAGTGCCGAGCCGTCGCTCACGCAGCGTAAGACGCTCAAGATTTCACGCCCGGGCGCGACGATTCGGCCGACGGGTGCGAAGTTCACAATCAAGAAGCCGGGCGCTACGCCGACATCTGTTCCACCGTCATCGGGCGCGGAGCCATCGGCCGCTCCGACGAGCGGAGAGGTTGCTGACATTCCCGATATTCCCGACATGCCGCCGTCGGCTCCTGTGCCGACCGTGGCGAAGGAAGCCCCCGCAGGCATTGGCACGATCATCGCCATCGCGGTGAAGCTTGCCGCGACGATTGCAATGGGCGCACTCGTTTGGTACCTCTACGAAAATGCGCAGCTGCCGACGTTCTGCGGCGGTCTGGGCTGGGGCGCGTGAGAAAGACGCTCGCAATCGCGCAGGCAACGGCTCTTGAGATTCTCTCGGAGCCGTTGACTTTATTGATTTTCCTCGCGTTCGGCGCGGTTGCTGTTTTTGCGCCAACGTTTCACTACCACCAGTTTGGTGAGCCGACGCGCATGGCGCGCGATGCGGGGTTTTCGGCCATTCTCGTGGCGGGCGCGCTTCTCGCGGTTTTCTCCACGATCCGCGCGTGGCGTCGCGAGATTGAAACGGGAACGCTTGAGATGGCACTTGCGCACTCTGTCTCGCGCACGCGTTTCTTCCTTTCAAAGTGCCTCGGTGCGTTCGTGTCAATTGCGCTCGTTATGGCGACGCTTCTTTTCCTCTCGGTTGTCCTCGTCGAGGGCGCGGCGGTTGGCGGACGCCTCGCCGAGCGGACGGGAGACCTCGCGCGAGTCTGGGGGCCGTGCGTCGCGCTCGCCGTTGCCGTCCTCGTTTTGCCACTCGTTTTGAGCGCCTTTCTGAACCGCTTCTTCGCTGTCCGCTTCGCGCTTTCGGCCCTCTTGCTCGCCTTGCTCCTCGCCGCATCTGGCGCACTTTACTTTCTGGTGCGCGATTTCAATACTCTCGCGCCACTTTTCCCCGCCGCGCTCCCGCTCTTCTTTCTCGCCGCGCTCTTTACATCGGCCGCTGGCACATTTGCGCTCTTCGCAAAGTCGTCCGTTGCCGCGACGTGGACGGGGCTTTTCATCCTTCTTTTCTTGCCGTTTATTGGAAACTACGCTCTTTCGGACGCGCTCGCGAACGGCGGGTCGGTGACCGTCTCTTACGTTGCGCTCTCCTTTTTTGCGACGCTACCCGCTCTCGCGGCGTTTCTGGTTCTGGGCTCTTATCGTATGACGAGGATCTGACGATGACAGACGACATCATTTGCCTCAAAGACGTCAAAAAGACTTTCCGCGACTTCTGGCTTCGCCCGACGGTTCAAGCGGTTGACGGTCTTTCGTTTTCAATCCATCCAGGCGAAGTCTTTGGCCTTCTCGGTCCCAACGGCTCAGGCAAGTCCACGACGATTAAGATGATTCTCGGCCTTCTAAGCCCAAGTGCGGGCGACGTTTCGCTCTTCGGCTTGCCGCCGCGTGCCGTCGCCGCGCGCCGCCGCCTCGGTTACTTGCCCGAGCTCAGTTATCTCCACCCGTTTCTGACGGCCGCCGAGACCTTGCGTTATTACGCGGGGCTTTCGGACTTGCCGCGTCGTGAGGCAAAGGCGCGGACGGACGCACTCCTTAAGATGGTGGGGCTTGACTCTGTTGCGACGCGCCGTGTCGGGGAGTTCTCAAAGGGGATGGCGCGCCGCGTGGCGCTGGCCGCCTCGCTCGTCGGTAAGCCCGACCTCCTTGTTCTTGACGAACCAACATCGGGTCTTGACCCTGTCTCAACAAAGGAAGTGAAAACGCTCGTCAAGACGCTCGCGAAGGGTGGTATGACAATTCTCATGTCGTCGCACCTTCTTGCGGATGCCGAGGATGTGTGCGACCGTGTGATGATTCTGAATCACGGCCAGTCTGTTGCGGAAGGGCGCGTTGATGAATTATCAACAAGTCTTGAAGACTTCTTCCTCGCGAAGGTCGGCGAAGGGGAGACATTTGAACTTGCGGAGTTCTTGAAGCCGTGAATGCGTTCTGGGCTGTCTTTCGTCTTGAGTTGCTCGCGCTCATTCGCTCGAAGAGCCTCATCCTGCTCGTCGGCGCGCTCCTCGCCTACGTTGCGGTCATCCCCCTCGTTGTGACGGGCGACGGCACGGCGGAAGGGTTCCGCGAGGTTGTCCTTCGCTATTCGCTCGGCGGCGCGTTTGCGATTCTTCTTGTCTCGCTCCTCGCCGCGTCAACGGGCTCATTCGCGCGTGAGCGCGCCGCGCGCCGCCTTGCGCTTACGCTTGTGCGCCCCGTCCGATCTGTCGCACTCTTCTTCGCAAAGGAACTCGCGCTCCTCGTCGTCGGCGCGCTCGCCCTCGCGCTCGCGGCCGCGTGCGTGCCGTTCACATCTTCGGTCGCGCTCTCGCGTCCTGCGCACCACGTTCTTTCGCCCGTTCTTCCGAGCGTGAAAGAGGAAGCACGTCAGGCTTATCGTGCCTATCTCGCAGACCCCCATACGCCCGATGCTGTCCGCCACGCCAAGAAGGATGTCGTTTTGCGCCTTCTTGAACAGGCGGCCGTTGACCGCTATGAAAGCGTGCGGACGAACGCAACGTGGCGATTCAACGTGCCGCACGATGTCGCAAAGCCGCTTGTCGTTCGCCTTCGTTTCGCGGGTGCGCTCGATCTTCGTCAGGATCTCGTCGGTGTCTTCCGCCTCGGTGCGCGTACAGGCGTTGTCTCAAATGTGACGCAGTCGGTCATTGATGTGCCGCTTCATGTCACGAACGGCGCGGCGGGCGAGGCGGGTATCCTTTCTTTCGAGAACCGCTCACCGAAGGCGGTTATGCTACGTCCGCGCCGCGATCTCGCAATTCTCATTCCCGCCGCGCCGTTTGTCGTGAACCTTGCGCGCGCCTATTTGGAACTCGTTGCACTACTGGCCCTCATGATTTCGTTTGGACTTTTTCTCTCGGCGACACTTTCGCGCCCCGTTGCACTTTTCGTGGCGATTGTTATTCTCGTGCTCGGTGAGATGAGCCCGAGTGTTGTTGAGACATGCCGCGAGGATTTGGATGCGCCACTCTCGGATCGCGTTGCGCTTGCCCTGACGCGCTTTTCGTCGAATTTGACGCGCCCGCTCTCGTCCGTCCATCCAATCGAGAGCCTCGCAAGCGACACCTATGTCGAGACGGACGAGATTGTGCGCGTTCTCGCCCTCGATTTTGTTCTCGTTCCGCTTCTTCTCTCGCTTTTCTCCGCCTGCGCACTCGGTCGCTCGCGGTGCTAAAAAGAGAAAACCTCGTCGCCTCAACGACGGGGAATTGGTCGGAGCGGAGGGATTTGAACCCTCGGCCTTTTGGTCCCGAACCAAACGCGCTACCAGACTGCGCTACGCTCCGAAAGATTGGCAAATATTATACGCTTTTTATCCCCCTCTTGTCAATGCGTTTCGTGGAAAAATTTGGTATAATATTCTTCACTTATGAACACAGTACTTGTTGGTGCCCAGTGGGGCGATGAAGGCAAAGGCAAGGTCATTGACTTCCTGACAGAGCAGGCGGATGTCGTCGTGCGCTTCCAGGGCGGCTCAAATGCGGGGCACACGGTTGTCGTGGGCGACCGCAAATACGTTCTCCACCTCGTTCCCTCGGGGATTCTCCATAACGGCAAGCACTGCGTCATCGGCAATGGCGTCGTCATGGATCCGTTTGATCTGATGCGCGAACTTGAGCAGGTGAAGAGCTGGGGCTTTGAGTTGAAGGGTCGCTTCCATATCTCCGAGCGTGCGCAGATGGTTATGCAGTGGCATCGCGAGATCGATAAGGCTGAAGAGGCTGCGCGTGCTGAGGGTGCGAAGATTGGTACGACGGGGCGCGGCATTGGGCCTGCCTACGCCGCGAAGGTCGGTCGCTACGGCATGCGCGTGGGTGATATCTTGAAGCCGAACTTCCTTGACCTCGTTCGTCTGCAGGTCGCCGAGGCGAATCGCACGCTCAAGGCGCTGGGCGCGCACACGCTTGATGCCGACGAAATGGCTCGCCTCTACGCGCCGATGGTGACGGCTTTGATGCCTTATGTGACGGACACAATCCAGTTCCTGCATGAGAATCTCGAGGCGAAGAAATCGCTCCTCTTTGAGGGTGCGCAAGCGACGATGCTTGATATTGATTTCGGCACCTATCCCTTTGTGACGTCGTCGAACCCGACGGCGGGTGGCGCGTGCACGGGTTCGGGCGTTTCGCCGCGCGCGATTGATCGCGTCATCGGCGTTTTGAAACTCTACACAACGCGCGTCGGCGAAGGGCCGTTCCCCACGGAACTCTTTGATGCAGACGGTGAGACATTGCGTCAGCGGGGCGGCGAGTTTGGTGCAACGACAGGGCGCCCACGCCGTTGTGGGTGGTTTGATGCGGTTGTTGCCCGCTACGCGCAGCGCGTCAATGGCGTTGACTTCTGGGCGATGACGAAACTGGATGTCCTTGACACGTTCCCCGTCGTCAAAATTTGCACGGGCTACCGCCGCGATGATGGCTTCGTCTACACGACGTTCCCGGCTGACCTTGAGGCGCTTTCTCACTGCACGCCCGTCTACGAGGAAATGCCCGGCTGGCAGTGCGAGACCTCGCACATTACGGATTACGCGAAGTTGCCCGAGAATGCGAAGAAGTACATCGATCGCATCCTTGAGTTGATTGGCGGTCAGTTGGGCGTCCTCTCGGTTGGCCCGGCGCGCGAGACAACGCTTCGTATTCACGTTTAAGAAAAGGGGCGCGATGAATCCAATTCTTCGGCGCGTTCTGACGGGGCTTGCGATTGGCGCGGCCGTGATCGCGGCCATTTTGTATACGCCACCCAAATGGATGGCACCCGTTGTTTACGCGCTCATTCTTCTCGCGCTCCTTGAGTTTTTCCTCCTTCTTAAACGAAAGAGGCCACTTTCGGTGTGGGGTATTGGGGTCGGTATCATCGGCCTCCTCGTCATTCCGTTCGGTCTTCTCTCGCTTCTTCGTGTTGCGCACATGCCGAATGGGAATTGGCTCCTCCTCTACATCGTCGCCATCATCAAATTCTCAGATGTCGGCGGCTTTGCGGTCGGCATCACGACGGCGAAAATGATGAAGGGGGGTAACCATAAGCTCTGCCCCTCCATTTCGCCAGGGAAAAGTTGGGAAGGGCTCTTAGGCTCGCTTCTCTTCTCATCGCTTGTCTCGTGTGCATTCATCGGTGTCACGCACTTCCCTCTTTGGAAGGCGATTCTTTTCGGCGTCGTCGCTGCGCTCGTCGGTACGGCGGGAGATCTCGTTGAGTCAAAGTTTAAGCGTTGGATTGGCGTTAAGGACTCATCGGCGATGACTTTCACGAATGGGATGGGCGGTTTTCTTGACATGATTGACTCGCTTCTCTTCGCGCCTGCCGTCCTGCTCGCGATGATGTAGCCTTATGTGTCGCGCCTCGCTCTTCTTCTTTCTCGCCCTCTTTCTTGCGGGCTGCCAGTTTTGTGACAGGCGCATCATTGAGAATCCTGAGGCGGGTGCCGTCATCCGCGTCATCAATGGCGATCGCTACTATTTTGACCTCGAGGAAAATCAGACGACGGGTTATTCGTGGTATTCCTCGTGTGATGACAGCGACATTGAGGTGACGATGGATCACGAGAGCGCCGAGCCGACGCACGATGGCGAGACGCTCTGCGGCGCGCCCGGCAAGGTTGCCGTCCGATTGCGTGTTCATCGCGGCTTCGACGGGCCTGCGACAATTCGTTTTTATTACAAGCGGCCGTGGGAAGAGAAGCCCATCAAGAGTTTTAATATCGTTTTCTACCGCCGCACGGGTGATGCGGCCTTTTGGAAGAAATAAGATGAAGACACTTTACGTCGCAACGCACAACAAACACAAGATTCAGGAGATCGGCGAAATCCTCTCCGATTGGAACATCATTCCCGACAACCCCGAAGGCGCGGAAGAGACCGCTGACACATTCGTTGGTAACGCGCTCATCAAGGTGCGCGCGATTGCCGCGCGACACACGGGCGCGTGGTGCCTTGCGGACGACTCGGGCTTAGAGGTTGAAGCTCTCAATGGCGCGCCCGGCGTGCGGAGTGCGCGCTATTCGGGCGAGGGTGCGACGAGTCCGTCGAACAATGACCTCCTTTTGCGGAATCTCAAAGGCGTCCAAAATCGTCGCGCCGACTTCGCGTGTGCGATTGCGATTGTCACACCGAACGGCGAGGAACGAACAACGGTTCAACGTGTTTGGGGGCACATCGCTGACGCGCCGCGCGGTGCGGAGGGCTTTGGCTATGACCCTCTTTTTATTCCCGAAGGCTTTGAGAAATCTTATGCCGAGTTGACGGCGGAGGAGAAGAACGCGATCTCCCATCGTGCTCAGGCGTTGACGTGCGCACGCGAGATACTGGACGGCAATGTGCTATAATAGAAGAAAGCCCTTCTGGAAAAGATTATTTTAGTTATGAGCGAGAAGAGAAAAATTATCGTCACAAGCGCGCTCCCCTATGCGAACGGGGACATTCATTTGGGTCACCTCGTTGAATACATTCAGACCGACTTTTGGGTGCGCTTCCAGAAGCTTCGCGGTCACGATTGCACCTACGTTTGTGCGGACGACACGCACGGCACGCCGATCATGATTCGCGCGCGCAAGGAGGGCATCACACCCGAAGAGTTGATCGCGCGCGCCCACGAGACGCATTTGAAGGACTTCACTGATTTTCAGATTGCGTTCGATAACTACTACACGACAAACTCGCCTGAAAACAAGAAGCTCTCCGAGCAGTTTTATCTCGCCGCCGAGAAACAGGGCTACGTCACAAAGAAGACGACGCCGCAACTTTATTGCGAGCATTGCCAAATGTTTTTGCCTGACCGCTTCGTGAAGGGTGTCTGCCCAAAGTGCGGCGCGCCGAATCAGTATGGCGACAGCTGTGACCACTGCGGCGCGACCTACGGCGCGGAGGAACTTGGCAGCCCCGTCTGCACGACGTGCGGCGCGACCCCGGTTGTTCGCGACGCCGAGCACCTCTACTTCGAGCTTGAACCCCAGCACGACGACCTTGAGAAGTGGATCCCGGGCCACACGACGAGCGATGTCTCAAATAAGCTCCTCGAGTGGTTCAAGGAACCTCTGCGCGGTTGGTGCATCTCGCGCGACGCGCCCTATTTCGGCTTTGAGATTCCTGGCTACAAGGACAAGTTCTTCTACGTCTGGGTCGACGCGCCGATCGGCTACATCGCCTCGCTCCAGAATTTGTGCGAGAAGAACGGCGCGGACGGCCTCTCAATCTGGAACGATCCGAACACGGAACTTTACCACTTCATCGGCAAAGACATCATTCGCTTCCACTGCCTCTTCTGGCCCGGGATGCTCCACGCGGCAGGCTTTAAGGGGCCGAACAAGGTCTTCGTGCACGGCTTTCTCACCGTCAACGGCGAGAAGATGTCGAAGTCGAAAGGCACGTTCGTGAATGCGCGCACCTACCTCGACAACCTGCCGCCGGAGGCCCTGCGCTACTACTACGCGGCGAAATTGGGCGGCACGACGGACGACATGGATCTCAACCTCGATGACTTCGTCCAGCGCGTCAACGCCGACCTCGTCGGCAAGATTACGAACATCGCCTCGCGCTCGGCGCAGATGCTTCAGAAGAAGCTTGACGGAACGCTCGCTTCACTCGCGGGGCACGATGAGGAACTCGCGCTTCTGGAGAAACTTCGCGCGGCGTCCGAGACGATTGCGAAGTTCTATGAGGACCGTCGCTTCAACCAGGTCGTCGTCGAGATCTGCAAGCTCGCGGACGCGGCGAACGAGTATTTCGACCGCAAGGAGCCGTGGAAGACGGTGAAGACGGACGCCGAAACGACGCGCGTCACGCTCACGGCCGCGCTCAACGCGTTCCGCATCCTCGCAATCTACTTAAAGCCGATTCTCCCTGTCTACGCCGACAAGGCGATGAAACTTTTTGGCGAAACGAATTGGACGTGGGAGTCAATCTTGACGCCCGTTGAAGGCCGCGCGCTTTCCGCCTACGAATACCTCGCCGCGCGTATTGACGCGAAGCAGGTTGAGGCGATGGTCGCCGCCGCAACTGTGAAGCCCGCCGACTCGGGCGAAGTCGCTCATGAAAGCCGCGCCTCGAAGAACAAGAAAGTTACCTCCTCCTTGGGTAAGGGTTCGGGGGCGCCAGAGTCCCCGTCCGTTCGGGAAACCCCGCCCGTGAAAGAAACGATCGCCTTCCCCGACTTTGAGAAGCTTGACCTTCGCGTGGGTAAGGTTCTCTCGTGCGAAATCGTTCCGAAGAGCTCGAAACTCTTGAAGTTCGTGCTTGACGCGGGTTCGCTCGGCGAGAGAACGATCTTTTCGGGGATTCGCGGCGCGTATCCCGACCCGGCGGCCTTGGTCGGCAAGGAGGTCGTCTTTGTTGCGAACCTCGCGCCGCGCAAGATGTCGGTTGGCGTCTCGGAAGGGATGATTCTCTTCGCGGGCGAGCCAGGTGTCTCGGGCGGCGTCGTTTCGCCTCTCGCGTCGGCTGGTGCGGGTGTTCCTGTGACCTAAAAGAAAAACAATGACGATTCTTTCGATCGGTGCCATGATTTTTTGGACGCTTGCCGCAGCGGGCGTTGCGTGGTACCTGACCGAAGTCGCGAAGGAGGTGCACTACGTGACGCTCGCCGATGGGCGGCGCACGGAGCGCGCGATTCCAATTCTCTACCGCGCCTTATTGCCGTTCGTGGGGAACATGGATGCGCTCGTCGCGCGACCGCTCTTCGCGCGTCAGGTTGAGAAGGCGGCGCCCATTCTCGTCTCGGCGGGCTTTGAGGGTGTTCTGTCGGCGAGCGAGTTCGTCGCAATTAAGCTTCTCATGCTTGTTGTCTTTGTGCCGCTTGCGCTCGTTCTCGCGTTTGTTTTATCGCCTGTTCTCCCCGACGGCTTGGCACCGCTTCTTGCTTTCTTCCTCTTCGCGTTTGCCTATGTCCAGCCGCTCTTTTGGCTTCGCGGTGCGCTCAAAAAGCGGCATCTCGCCATTCAGCGCGCGCTCCCGTTCGTCCTTGATATTTTAACGCTGTCGGTTGAGGCGGGCATGGACTTTATTGGGGCGCTACAACGCAACTGCCAGTCGCGCAAACTTGACCCGCTCAACGAGGAACTCTTGCGCATGACGAAGGAAATCCAAATTGGCGCGTCGCGCAAAGTCGCGCTCCGCAATATGGCTGAGCGTGTGCGCCAGGGTGACCTCAAGGCTGTCGCGTTCGCCCTCATTCAGGCGGACGAACTCGGTGTTTCAATTGGTTCCATCTTGCGCATTCAGGCCGACCAGTTGCGCGCGCGCCGCTTTGATCGTGCCGAGAAACTCGCCGCCGAGGCGCCCGTCAAAATGCTCGGGCCTCTCATGCTCTGCATCTTTCCCGCTGTCTTCATCATCCTGATGGGGCCTGTCCTCTCGCAAGCGATGAAAGGATTCTTCTAATGGCGAAACGTCCCGAACTTGTTGTTTTAAACGGGCCTCTCGCGACACGCCGCTTTGAGGTGTCTGTGCCGCTTCGTCTCGGTCGCTCGTCCTCGAATGACATTCCGATTCCTGATGAGGAACTCTCGCGTAACCACTGCCTCTTTGAGCCCGTGGGCGAGGACGGCATTCGCGTGACGGATCTCGCGAGTGCGAATGGAACGCTTGTGAATGGTCGCGCGATCGGCACGGAGTCGCGCCTTCTGGGCGCGGGCGATCTCATTGATGTCGGCGCGACGCGCATTCAGGTCGGCGATCAACCCACGCCGTCGACGACGGTTGATCTCGGTCTCGGTGGCGCGACGACGGCGACGGACGAAACCGCGCGTACGCCGGCTCGGCGGAAGAGACCGTATCTTCTTTTGGTCGCGCTTCTCGTTTTCGTCGGGGCGATTGCGCTCGTTCTCTTTGGGCCCGACTTTAAGCCGACCCCCACTTCGTCGAAGGCTCTCTCAACGGTTGAGAAGCCGGCGGTTGTCTCACTCTCCTACGAGAAGGTGAAGGCCGATGCGCGTGGCATCTTCCGCTATTTCCTGTCGCTTTCGCCCAATGGTGTTCTTTCGGTTAAGATTGACGACACGCTCAATAACCGCCGTATGCCCACGAAGCGTGCGACGCTTTCGGAGGAGGCGCGGCGCGAATTGAATGAGATTCTTGACTTTGGTGCCGTCTCCGCCCTCGCGCCCGAAACGCGCGGTCTTGATCCAGACCCGCCCGCCTTGGAGAGTCTTTCTCTCAAGGTCGTCTACGCAACGGATGTCTGTGAGGCGGAGGTCGTCAACACCGATGAACCTGAGGCCTTTGCCGCGATTCGCGCTAAGTTGGAGGCGTTCTCAAAGAGTGAACTCGGCGTTTGGGCCATTGCCTATTCGCGCGCGCGTCTTGTTGAACTCGCCGAGGAGGCGACGCGCCTCGCGCGCGCGAAGTGGGACGAGCGTGATGTCAATTATGGCAATCTCTTCGCCTCCATCTCGGCCTATGAAGAAGCAATCTTCTATCTTGAGACGGTGAACCCGAAGCCCGCGTGCGCGGCCGAGGCGAAGGAGGGGCTCGCGCGCGCGAAGAAGGAACTGGACGCACGCTACGTGGATCAGCGTTTCCTCGCCGACCGTGCGCTCAACCTCGCGCAGTGGGAGGACGCCTGTGAGGCTCTGAAGATTCTCCTTGAAATGGTGCCAGACCGTAAAGACCCCCGCAACCGCGACGCGCGCCAGAAGCTCGTCTCGGCCGAGACGAACCTGAAGAAGGGAGGGAAATAAGCGATGAAGAAGATCTTTCTCCTCTTGGCGCTCATGAGTTTTGCCGCATTCGCCGACGCGCCACGCGCCGCGCGTGTGAGCGTGATGACGCACCCCAAGGGTGCCACGCTGTCATTTGATGGCGAGGTGCGCGGCCAGACGCCGCTGATGCTTTTTGACGTGAAGCCGGGTTGTCACCATCTCAATTTCACGCTCCCCGGCTACCGCGAGAAGGATGTCTTTGTCAAGACGGATGAGGGGCAGGTTGTCGACTTTGCTGAGACGCTGGAGGAAGAAACAGGTCTTCTTCTTCTCAAGACGGATCCAGAGGGGTGCAAGATTCGTATTGATGGCGTTGACGTTGGCGAGACGCCGCGCTTTATTGAGAATCTCACGGTTAAAGAAGCGCATACAATTCAACTCTCAAAGTTGGGCTATCAAGATCAAAAGATTTCCGTCCGCTTTCAGGGGCGAGAGGTCGTCGTGCGCGAGGAAAAGATGGTGCTAGATTCGGGCTCGCTTGAAATCAAGAGTGAGCCCGCGGGCGCGTCGGTCATCGTGAATGGTGTGAAGCGTGGCGTGACACCGCTTGCGTTAAGTGGCATTCCCAAAGGGACGGCCGTCGTGAAGATTGAACAGGACGGGTATAAAGACGAAACGCGCGAAATCAGAATGAATGCGGGCGAAAAGGAGACGCTCTTTCTTTCTCTCGTGGCCTTGCCTGGAACGCTTCATCTTCTTTCGCAACCGAGCGGCGCATCGTTTTATGTCAATGGCGAGCCGCGCGGCACCGCGCCACTTACGATTGCGAATCTGAAGCCTGGCACATACGAGGTGCGTTGTGAGAAAGAAGGCTTTGGCGTTGTTGAGAAGACAATCACGCTTGAAAACGGCGGCTCGGTGCGCGAGGAGTTTGTGCTCTCAAACGTGATGGGGCGCATTGAGGTGCGTACGCTCCCGGGCGGCGCGGATGTGTATCTGGATGGAAAGAAAGTCGGCGTCACGAAGGCGGTTGGCGAGGATGAAATCAGTGCCGTTTTTCCGATTGAGAATGTGATGGAAGGCGAGCATCAACTCGTCGTTCGCAAGGAGGGCTATCTTGATGTTTCGCGCACCGTGCGCGTCCAGTCGAAAAAGACGGCGAAGCACCATCGCGTCACGCTGAAACGCGCGTTTATTCCCAATGTTGAGGTTGAGACATTTGACGGCGTGATGCGTGGCGTGTTTAAGTCTCAGGACGATCAGACGATTGTCATTGAAATCAAGCCCGGAACGACCTATCCGATTCCGCGCAACATCGTGAAGAAGGTTGATTTTCTGACCACGCCGTGAAAACGCGCCTTGATTGCCTTCTCGTCTCTCGTGGGCTCGTTGAGTCGCGCACACGGGCGCAGGCGCTTATTCTTGAAGGAAAGGTGCGTGTCTGTGGTCAGGTTGAGACGAAGGCCTCGCGCGCCGTCGCGGATGATGTGGCCGTTGAAATTGAGACGCCGCCGCGATTCGTCTCGCGCGGTGGCGAGAAATTAGCGGGTGCGTTTGATCTTTGGGCGCCGCGCCTTTCGGCTGCGGGGAAAGTCTGTCTTGACGTCGGCTCGTCGACAGGCGGTTTTACAGACTGCCTGTTGCAAAACGGCGCGAAGAAGGTGATGGCGGTCGATGTGGGGACGAACCAGCTTTCTTACAAACTCCGCGCCGACCCGCGCGTCTGGGTGAAGGAAAATTTCAATGCGCGTTATATGACGAAAGCCGACCTCCCCGAGGAGCCGACCCTCGCTGTGACGGACGTGTCATTTATTTCGCTGAAACTCATTTTGCCACCTATCTGCGATGTCTTAAATGCGGACGCGCAGGTTGTCGCGCTCATCAAACCGCAGTTTGAGGTCGGGCGCGGGCTAGCCCCCGAAGGGCTCGTTCGCGATGAGGCGACGCGCCTTAAGGCACGCGATGAGATTGTCCACTTTGCCGAGACGGCGCTTCCTTTGGAACTTCTCGGTCTCGCCGAGTCGCCCATTCGCGGCAAGGAGAAAGGCAATATTGAATACCTCTCGTGGTGGCGGAGGAGATGATCTGTGTTATAATAGGAGAACTATGAAAATGAAGTATGTTTCAAAGAAGGAATACTGCGAACAGTATATGCAGTATCTGGGCATTGCCAAGACCGAGCGGCGCAGCTACGGCGAGAGCGTCCGCCTTCTCAAGAAGAAGGGCTTCAAGGAGCTTTCGACGTTCAAGACTCTGAAGCCGGGCGACCGCGTTTATCGCGGTTACGAAGACCGCACGGTGATGGCGGCGGTCATCGGTAAGAAGTCGATTGCGGAGGCGGGGCTTAAGGTGGTCGGCGGCCACACGGACGCGCCGCGCCTTGACCTGAAGCCGCGGCCCGTTTATGAGAAGGGTGGCCTCGTCTTCTTTGACTGCCACATCTACGGCGGCATTAAGAAGTACCAGTGGCTCACGTTGCCGCTCGCGCTCTACGGAACGGTCGTGCGTAAGGATGGCACGAAGGTTGAAATCGCCGTCGGTGACGCGCCGAATGATCCTGTCTTTCTCATTTCCGACATTCTGCCGCACCTTGGCAAAGATCAGGCGAAGGGGACGCGCGATGAGTTCTTTGCCGCCGAAGACCTTGATGTCATCTCGTGGGCGACGCCGAAGGAAGACAAGAAGGCGGAACTCTTTGACGCACCGAAGGCCGACAAGGGTGGGCTTGTCGCATATTTGAAGAAGACGTATGACCTTGACGAGGAAGATCTCCTCTCGGCTGAACTGGAGATTGTTCCAGCCGGTCTGCCGCGCGAGGTTGGTTTTGACCGTGCGCTCATTACGGGTTATGGTCACGATGACCGCGTCTGCTCGTTCGCGGGGCTCAAGGCGCTTATTGATGCCTCGGACGATGTTCCCGATGTCACGGCCTCAATTCTGATGTGCGACAAGGAAGAGATTGGCTCGATGGGCTCAACGGGCATGCAGTCGAGCTTCTTCGAGAATACGGTCGCCGAGTTGATCGAGCGTCAGGAGAAGAATGCGCGCGACATTCTGGTTCGTCGTGCGCTTGAGAAGTCCACGATGCTTTCGGCCGATGTGACAGCGGCGGCTGATCCGCACTTCCCCGATGTGGATTCAACAGGCAACGCGGCGTATCTCTTCAAGGGTGTTGCCGCCTCGAAGTACACGGGTGGCGCGACGAAGGGCGGTGCGAGTGATTGCGGCCCCGAGTTCATCGCGAAGATTCGCGACATCATGGCGAAGGGTGACGTCACGTGGCAGATGGCGGAACTCGGCAAGATGGAGAAGGGTGGCGGCGGCACGATTTCGCAGTATATGGCGCGCTTTGGCATGAAGGTGCTTGATATGGGTACGCCCATGCTCAATATGCACGCGCCGTGGGAGATCGTCTCGAAGGAGGACTGCTACCAGACTTATCGCGCTTACTCGGCCTACCTGAGAAGCTGATTGGATGCTTCTTGATTCGGCGAGCATTCGCCTGAACGCGTCGTGGCTCATACGGCCACGACGCGCGTTTTATTTGCCTTTGCACAAGCGTTTGGAAAGATGATATAATAAATCACATTATGTCCATTCGATCTCTGACTTTTCTCTCCATTCTCGCGCTGACGAGCTGCACGACGATCCGCTCGGCGCACGAGGCGCAGGACGCGCTTCAAGCAAAGGGGCGCGATGACGCGCTTGCTGTTGAGCAATCATCTGTTGATCTTCGTCATGCCTCTTTAGCCTCGCTCACGGATTTCGCGCTCACGAATCGCCCCTCGGTTGTCGCCAAGACGCTCGCCGTGCGCGATGCGCGTCTTGCTCTCAAGGCTCTTGCGGCCGATGCGCCCATTCTAAGCGATTCGCCTTGGACCGCGCCGCATCTTTCGGCGAGCGCGTCTTACAGCGAAGCGAGCGCGGGCACGCATCTGCGTGATGGCGACTTTTCAACACGGCGTGGCGCGGCGACGGGTGCGATTTCGCTTGAGCTCCTCGTTTATGATTTTGGCCGCTACTCCGCCAAGGCGCAGGCGCAGGCCGAGCAGGTTGTCGCGGCGGAACTCTCGCTCGCGAACGAGTCATTGAGCGTCTTTCAGGAGGTCGCTGAGGCTTACTTCAACTTCTACGAGAAGCGCTCGCTCCTTGAGGTTGCCACAACGAACGAGCAGCAATACGCCGAGCATCTCGCGCGTGCCGAGGAGAAACGCCGCGCGGGTGAGGCCAATCGTCTCGATGTTTTGAAGGCGCGGCTCGACCTCGCCAAGGCGCGGCAAGATGTCGTCGCGGCGTCAAACCTCGTTGAAACGACGGGCGCGACGCTGATGAAGGCTCTTGGCGTTGATGCTTCGCGTGGCACATGGGCAACGGCGTTTGGAACGGAGTCCGTTGGCTTTGACTCTGTGCGGCGCGCCTTCGTGGCCACAGACGAAGATGTGGGTGCGGCCTTCGCATTCGCGCGCACGAATACGCCGTCTATGCGTGTCGCGCGCGCGAAATTCCGCGCCGCCTCGCATTCGGTTGATGCGGCGATTGCTGACCTTTATCCCACGGTTTCGGTCTCGGCTTCACTGACGTGGACGGATCCTCTTTGGGTTTTCCGTTGGGGTGCTTCGGCCGCGCAGTCCATCTTTCAGGGCTTCCGCAAGACGACAGCGGTCGATCGTGCGGTTGTCGCGCTTGAGAGTGCGGCGGCAGATGTTGATGCGGCCGAGCAGACGCTCTCCGTTGAACTTGAGAAGGCCATTGCAAATCGCGACAATTCACGCGTCGCGGTGGCGAGTGCGGTCGCGAGCGTGCGGAGCGCGGCGGAAAATCTCGAAACGGTGCGCGAGCAGTTTGCTGTGGGGAGCGCAAGCCGCGTTGAACTTTCAGAGGCCATCGCCGATGATTCGCAGGCGCGCGGCGACTGCATCACGGCGTTTTACGACGGCCAGCGCGCTGAAGCCGCGCTCTTCGCGCTCACGGGTCGCGCCCCCCTGTTCAAGGAAGAATTGATCAAGGAAGACCAGTCGAAGAAATAATTGAATATTTGTGAAGACCGAAAGCCATGAGGGTCTATCTCGATAATTGTTGCTATAACCGGCCTTTCGACGAGCAGGGTCCGTTGCGCGTTCGTTTGGAAACGGAGGCGAAACTTGAGATTCAGACTCAAATGAGGCTTGGCATTATTGAATATGTCTGGTCGGACATGCTGACGGGCGAGGTGATGGAGAGCCCGTACATTGAGCATCGTGAGAAGATCTTACCTTGGCGGTTCGGGGCGGCAGAGACCGTTCATATCACGGAGGATATTGAGGATCAGGCGGAGGAATATATGCGTCTGGGCATTAAGTCGGCGGACGCGATACACCTCGCTTGCGCGGTTGCTTCGGGCTGTGATTGGTTCTTCACCGTGGATCGCGGCATTCTCAAGAAGGTTAACACGATTGGCGAAATGCGCGTTGCAAACCCCATGGACTACATACGGGAGATTGACTGATGGAACGCATAAGCGACAGCGAATTGATGTTTCGGGGATTCACGATTCTCGTGAAGACCTTTGGCGATGTCAATGCGGAGCGATTCATCGCGTTGACGAATCGCAATCCGCGTGACTATACAAAGTGGCGAGCGGGAAATATGTATGTCGGTGAATCTGTTCGTGACACGGCGGCTCGTGCACGTGCGGCTGTGGCGCGACTTGATGCGTCATCCACTCGGGTTTGATGAAACGATTTAACATTCACTTATTTTCAATTATGAAAAAACTCCTTATCATCTCAGTATCATCCCTTCTTCTCCTTTCTGGTTGCGACAAGGGGGGCGCGGGGCTTGGCGGCAAGAAGGGGCCGAAGTACCGCACGGCACCCATCACACGCACGGATCTCGTGCGCACCGTTGAGGCGACTGGCACGGTCCAGCCACGCAACACGCCGAGTGGTATTCCTGTCGGCGCGCAGGTGAATGGCAAGGTGCTCAAACTCTTCGTCGATTACAACTCGACCGTGACAAACGGTCAGATTGTCGCGCTCATTGACCCGCTCGTTTACGAGGCGACGTATCGTAACGCGCTCGGGCAGTTGCACGGCAATAAGGCGAAGGTCAAGCAGTGCGAGGCGTCGCTCGTTCTTGCCGAGAAGACGCTTGCGCGCAAAGAGGCGCTCTTCAAGAAGGAGATGTGCTCGGAGGCCGACCTTGATGCGGCCGTTGAGGCGCGTGACACGGCCATCGCGTCGCTTGAGAGCGCGAAGGCATCGGTTGAGCAGTCGGAGGCTTCCGTGACGAAGGCGAAGGCGGACCTTGACTACTGCACGATTCGTTCGCCCGTGAACGGTGTCGTCCTCGCGCGCAAGGTTGAGGAGGGCGAGACGGTTGTCTCGTCGATGAACGCGGTGCCCGTTCTCACGATTGCTGAGGATTTGCAGACCATCTGGGTTGAGGCGACAATCCCTGAAGCCGATGTCGGGAGCGTCAAGGTCGGCCAGATCGTCACGTTCACGGCGGATGCCTATCGCCGTAAATTCACGGGTAAGGTGCGCCAGATTCGTCTCGCCTCAACGACGACGAATAACGTTGTCACTTACCCCGTCATCATCGAGGCCGAGAACCCGGACGAAATGCTCTTCCCTGGCATGACGGCGACCTTGTCCATTGAAACGGCGCGCGCGGAGAACGCGGTCGTCGTTTCCGCCGCCGCGTTCCGCTTCCGTCCGAAGGACGAGGATCGCCCAGCGGGCGAGATTCCGCAAGGTCGCAAGATTTGGTTCGCAGATGAGACGGGTCGTCTTACGCCCGTCGTTGTCGAGGAGGGCGTGACCGATGATTCGTTCGTTGAATTGAAGAACGCCGACGCCTACCTCGGCAAGCAAGCGGTTGTCGGTTATCAAACGGCCTCAACGCTCGCACAGGCGGGCGATGAGGCGAGTAACCCGTTCATGCCCAAGCCGCCGAAGCGCGGCACGTCTGGCACAGCCCCCGAGCCGAAGAAGTAACATGGGACACCTCATTGAGATTCGCGACCTTCGCAAGACCTATCAGGTTGGCGACGAGTCGGTGCACGCCTTAGACGGCGTCTCAACGACGATTGAGTCAGGCGAGTTCGTCGCCATTATGGGCGCGTCGGGTTCAGGCAAGTCGACGATGTTGAACATCCTCGGCTGTCTTGATACGCCGACATCGGGCTCCTACCTTCTTGACGGGACAGAGGTCGCCGCGCGGACACCGACCGAACTCGCGCACATTCGCAACCAGAAGCTCGGTTTTGTTTTTCAGAACTTCAACCTCCTGCCGCGCACGCGTGCGGTTGAGCAGGTTGAACTCCCCGATCTCTATCTCGGCCGCCTGACGCGCGCCAAGCGTCGCGCGCGCGCCATTGAGCTTCTTCGGCGCGTGGGTCTTGGCGGGCGCATTGGGCACACGCCTGCGCAGCTTTCGGGCGGCCAACAGCAGCGTGTTGCCATCGCGCGCGCGCTGATGAATAATCCGCCCGTCCTTTTCGCTGACGAGCCAACGGGCAACCTCGATACGAAGAGTTCAATTGAGATTATGAACCTCTTCACGGATCTCTCGCACGAGGGTATCACGATTGTCATGGTCACGCACGAGGACGATATTGCCGCTTATGCGACGCGCCACCTTGTGATGAAGGATGGCCATCTCGTGAAAGATGTGACGGGGGCAGCAGATCTCAAACACGAAGGGTAGGGCTTTTCTGTGCTTCGGGTCGACCTCATCAGCGTACAGCCCGAGATGCTCACGGGGTTCTTTGCGCATTCCATTCTGGCGCGCGCCGTTGAGAAGGGACTCTGCTCCATCTCGGTCATTGATTTAAAGGACTTCGGTCTCGGTCGCTGGCACAAGACGGACGATGCGCCGTATGGCGGTGGCCCTGGGATGCTTATGCGCTGTGAGCCGTGGTTCGCCGCCGTTGAGTCCTGTCGTGCGAAGACGCCCGCAGGGGCTTTGGCGCGCGTCATCATGACCTCGCCCGCGGGTCGGACGTTCGTCCAACGCGATGCCGAATCGTTTGCGCACATGGCGGCAGAGTCAGATCTTCACCTCATCTTTATGTGCGGTCATTATGAAGGCTTTGACGCGCGGTGCGAAACGCTTGCGACAGACCTTTACTCCATTGGCGACTTTGTGATGACAGGCGGCGAACTCGCGGCGGCGGCGATGACGGATGCGATTGTTCGCCTTTTGCCCGGTGCGCTCGGTGGCGGCGCGGCGGCGACCGCCTCGGAAAGCTTCGGCGCGGAGGGAATTTTAGAAACGCCGCAGTATACACACCCCGCCCTCTTTCGCGGTATGAAGGTGCCCGATGTTCTTTTAAGTGGGGATCATCGAAAGATTGAAGCGTGGCGGCGCGCCGAGGCGACAAAGCGTACCGAGGCTCAGCGTCCTGACCTCTTGGCCGCGCGGAAGGAGGCGCGATGACACTCGTCTCTTCGCTTCTTCTCGCCGTTACGGTTGTCGCGCACGACCCAGGTTACTACACGTCGCTTGCGCGGCACATTCAACGCTGGCTCGGTGATGAGAAGGTTGCCTCGCGTGTTGTCACCCCCCGCGAGATGAAAACGGCCCTTGAAGGCGAGAAGCTCGCGTTTCTTGTAGGCTTCGACAAACCGACGGCGGCTGAAATGGCAATTTTAAAAGATTACCGCGCCGCGGGTGGCAAACTCGTTGTCTTTCATTCCTCTTCAACGCAACTCGCCGCGCTTATGGATGTGAAGATTCTCGGCTACGCGGCCGCGCCCTATGCGGGGGCGTGGAGTCGCATGGTCTTTCAATCAAAGATTCCTGCGGGGCTTCCGACTTCCATTCGCCAGACATCAACTGTGCTTTTGCGTGCCGCGCCACTTCCGGGGAAAGGGCGAACGCTCGCTCTTTGGGCCGATCGAACGGGAACACTCACGGGCGATGCGGCGTGGATCGCAACGGCGGGTGGCTATTGGATGACGCATGTTCTTCTTGCGGATGGCGACGAGGACTTAAAGGCACAAATGCTCGGCGCGTTTGTCGGCTCGGTTGACCCAACGGCGTGGAGCGAGGCGGCTCATAAGGCGCGTGTTGAAAAGAAAGAGAAAGATCTCCGTGCGCGCGCCATCAAGGAAACGCCACGCGCGGGTGAAATTCACGCCGTCTGGGATCATTCGGGCTGTGGGCTTTACCCGGGGAATTGGAAGCGGACGATGGCTCTTCTTCGAAACGCACACGTCACCGACCTTTTTGTCAATGTGGCGGGCGCGGGTTTCGCGCACTACGCAAGCGATGTTCTGCCGCGCTCAAAAACATATCAGCAAGAAGGCGATCAACTGGCCGCCTGTCTTGACGCCGCGAAGGGGACTGGGATTCGCGTCCACGCGTGGGTGCTCGCGTTTAGTGCGACGCGCGCGACGCCCGCGAAACTCGCAGACTACGAGCGGCGCGGTTGGCGGCTTCGTGCGGCGAACGGTTCTTGGACGGATTATCTGGACCCGTCAAACGCGGAGGTGCGCGCATTGATGCTCCGCGCGATTGATGAGATCCAGTCGAAGTATTCCGTCTCGGGCATCCATCTTGATTTTGTGCGCTGGGGCGACGGGACGAAAAAGCCCGCGAATGCCGCGCAGTATGTGACAACTTTCGTTTCGGATGCGCGCCGACGCGTCCGACGGCCGAAGTGGCTGACGGCGGCGGTCTATGGCAAGTACCCACAGTGCGTCTCAACGGTGGGGCAAGATTGGCAGGGGTGGCTTGACGCAAACCTCGTGGACTACGCGGTGCCGATGAACTACACCTCGTCACCGCTTAAGATGTCCGCGCTTCTCATGCAACAGACTGCGAAGACAACGCGCGCGCGCCGCCTCATTGTGGGGATTGGCGTGACGGCGAACGAGTCGCGCCTTGACGCGGGTGAAGTGATTGACCAAATCAAAACCTCGCGGCGCGCAGGCGTCGCAGGCAACGCGCTCTTTGATCTCGACGTCACGCTTGAGAAGAATATTCTGCCCTACCTCCGTATGGGAATCTGGTGAGATGGACGCGCCCACGTTCTCGGTGCCGCGCGTGACGCGCTTCTACATTCCCCTCCTTCTGCAAGGGTTCTCGCAGTCTCTCTCTTATCCGCTTGTCGCGGGCATTGTCACGCACGGTGCTTACGGCGTCCACGCGCTCACGGCCTTTAGTCAAGGCCTCATGATTATGTTCATGATTGGCGCGCTCGGCGGCGGTCTCGTCACAACGGGACTCGTTTTTGCGAAGACCTATTTTGGCTACACGACCTTTCGTCGCCTTAATGCGCTCATGATGGTGACGCTTCTTCTTTTGCAATGCGTCCCCGCCTTGCCTTTTGTTTACACATGGGTCTTTGAAGGATTCTTCGGTCTTTCGCCTGAATTAGCCGCTGTCTCGCGCGAAATTCTTGTTTTCGGTGTTGTGATGAATGCGGGCTTTTTCATCCGAAACTTGCCGATGGTTGTTCTCTTCAACAACCTTGAAAGTGGAAAGTCGAATAACGCAACACTCGCGCGTATTGTCGTGACGCTTGTGTTCTCGGTTGTTTTCCCACTGTGGGGACTTGTGGGGCCTCGTTGGGGTCTCTTTGCGCTCACCGTCGGCGTGTGGGTTGAAACGATTATTACGTGGCTTTACGCACGGCCCTATGTCGCGAAATTGCCGAATCGTCCGTCCGAATCAGACGTGACGGTCAGCGATGATACGTCGTGCCTGCCTTCATCGGCCGCGCTCCTCGCTGAGCAGTTCCGCTTTACGCTACCGCTTGCTCTCGGAGGCTTTTTGCTTGCCTCCTCGCCGCTTGTGGTGGCGGCCTTTGTGGCGCGGACGGCGGACGCGGCCAATATGCTCGCGATCCACTACGTCACACTCGGCGTCGCGAACCCCGTCGCGTTCGCCGCGCTGAAGTTGCAGACGGTCTCGGTCAAGTTCGTCCCCGAATACCCGGGTGATCGGCGGCTTCTCCTCTATGCGGTTATTGCCGGTCTTCTTCTGGGGCTCATTCCGCTCGTTTTCGCAACGCCTCTCGTCGGCAACTGGTACTTTGGAACATTCCAAAATATCCCAGACGCAATCTTGCCGACGGCACGGCTCGCGATTGCGCTTTATTCGGCGATTGCCGTTATTCAAGCCGTGCGCGCACGTATTGAGGGCATCGCTGCGGCGCGGCGCAACTCAAAGGCCGTAATGTTCGGTCAGATTGCCTACACGCTCTCACTCTTCGCAACGCTTGCCGCGCTTCTGCCCCTTGGTATCCCAGGTTGGGCGATGGCGGTTGCCGCTATCTTTGTTGCGCCTGTCTGCGTGACGCTCGCCGTCTACCTCGCGCTCGCCTTGAAGGGGCGCCGCGTGAATTGCAGAGAAATCACGCCTTGATTTGGAGTGTGCGCTCGTGGTATAATCCTAAATATGACTATCAAAAAGCCTATTAAAGTGACGAAAGCGCCTGCGACGGCGACGTCCACTGCCCCGGGCGGCGCGACCATTGCGAGCCGTCTTCGCCTTGACACTCCCGATGCGTCCCAAAAGTCCGCGGGCGCAACGACTGGGCTCAAGGTGGCGTTCGGCGCGGCGATTATCTCGCTCATCGTGACAGGAGTTCTCGTGTATATGCTTTGGAAGCATTGGGAATTCCTCATGCCGGCCTAAGACGCGGGAGATTTTTTCGTATGAAAGACGTCATGCTTTCGCCGCGCGCCAAGGCCGCGGTTCTTTTGGCACTTGACGAAGACCTCGCAGATGCATCGCGTCTCGCTTCGAAGGCGACGTGGTGCGATGCAACAAGTCTCGCACTCGTGGATCCGAAGGCAGTTGCCACGGGCGAAATTTACGCGAAGGGGACGGGTTGCGTGGTCGCGGGCGCGACGGTTGCGAAGGCCGTGATGAAGGCGGTTGATCCTTCCATCCAAGTGAAGATCTTAAAGAAGGATGGATCGTGCGTGAAGCCAAAGGAGACGATTCTCACGTTTCGCGGCAAGGCGCGTTCCATTCTCGCGGCTGAACGCACGGCGCTCAACTTCATGCAGCGGATGTGCGCGACGGCGACCTTGACGCGCAAGTTTGTTGACGCGACGCGGCGATACGGGACGCTGATTCTCGATACGCGCAAGACGACGCCTGGCCTTCGTGTCTTTGAGAAGTATGCCGTTCTCTGTGGCGGCGGCACGAATCACCGCATGGGCATGTATGACCGCGTCCTGATGAAGGATAATCATCGTCGGCTTTGGAAGGGTGGTAACCCCGATGAACTCGATGAGGCCGTGATGGCGGCGCGTCAGGCGTTTCCGAAACTTGATGTTGAAGTTGAGGTTGAGAGCTTGCGCGAATGCGCGAGTGCCCTCAAGGCGAAGCCTGAGTGGATTATGCTCGACAATATGTCTGTTGCCGACATGAAGAAATGCGTCAAGATGTGTCAGGGCCTCTCGAAGACGGAAGCGTCGGGCGGCATCACGCTGGAACGTGCGAAAGAAGTCGCGGCGACGGGGGTGACGGCGATTTCGCTCGGTTGCCTCACGCATTCGGCGGGCTCCATTGATCTTTCGCTTGAATGGAAGGCCGTTTGAAATCTCTTTTCTTTGTACACGCCTCTTAAGGAGTCTTTGGAAAAATCATGAAGTTTTCGTTGATGGCCGTTGTGTGCGCGTTTCTCTCGTGCGCGGCGTTCGGTGAAGAAGTGTATCCCGCAACGATTGAAGAAGGTTTTGAAAGCCTGTTCAATGGGCGCGATTTGCGCGGGTGGTATGGGTCAACAATCTTCGGCGTTGAGCCGTACAAGACGACGCTTTCAACGGGCGAGGTTCGCGAGGAAAATGTCCTTGCGTGCGTGGAGCGCCCAGGGCGCGTCGATCGTGGCAACCTTCTGACGCGCAAGGAATACGAGAACTTCGTCCTGCGCTTTGAGGTGCTGTTGCCCGAGAACGGTGACTGCGGCATCGGTCTGCGTGTCCCGAATCCGACGGTGAACGCGGCGTTTGAGGGGATGGGTGAAGTGCAGATTCTTGACGATGGGGGTTCGAAGTTCTATGATGCCGAGTCGCACACACCGAAGCTGAAGGCGCCCTACCGTTACTCAGGCAGTGTCTTCGGCATCGCGGCGAGCCGTCGCGACAATGTGAATAAGCAGATTTGGGGCAAAGAAAAGAACTTCACGGGTAATGGCAGTTACATGCGGAAGCCGGGTCTATGGAACTTCTATGAAATCCGCGTCATCGGTAGCGAGATTGAGGTCGTCCTCAACGGGACGCTCGTCACCAAGACGAATGTCGCGGGGCTTAAGGGCGATGGCGACACGCTTGACGCGCGCTCGCATCTCGGCATTCAGAACAAGAAGGGTCACATCGCCATTCTCGGCGCGAGCACGAATGTCTTTTTGAGGAACATCCGCGTTTTGGAACTTCCAAAGAACGCGACGATGGATGGCGTTTGCCCTAAGATGACAACGAAGGCGATTGACGGCTTCACCCCTTATTTCAACGGAGACCCCAAGCAGCTGAAGACGATGTGGAAGGGTGTGACATCCACGCATAAGTTTGATAACCCTCTCGTGCGTGCGGCGGCAGACCCTGATACACGCCTTGAGATGCAGCGCACGGCCGACTTTGCGCGCGATGCGCATTGGCATGTGCGAAACGGTGTTCTCTTCTTTGACGGCTTCCGCGGCGGCTACTCGCTTGCGACGGCGAAGGACTTCAAGGATTTTGAGCTTTGGGCTGATTGGCGACTTCTCTCGGTGACGGGCGACTCAGGTCTCTATCTGCGGGGTTCGCCACAGGTTCAGATTTGGGACGCGCTCAACCAGTGGGGCATCGGTTCGGGTGGGCTTTACAATAACCAGAAGAACCCCTCGCGTGCGCTCGTCCTTGCCGATAAGCTCGTTGGCGATTGGAATCGCTTCCACGTCATCATGCGCGGCGAGAAGGTGACGGTTTGGCTCAATGGCGTTCTTGTCGTTGACAACGTCACGCTTGAGAATTATTGGGATCGTGCGCGTGCGATTTTCCCCGAAGGGCAGATTGAACTTCAGTGCCACGGCGACCCCATTGAGTGGCGCAACATCTTCATCAAGGAGCTCTGAGCCTTGTCGCGCACGGCGATTTAGGCTATAATAGATTTTGCCATGACGAGTAACGACGAATATGTTGTCCAGCTTCTGACCGAGCGCGGGTTTCTGACGCCCGAGCAGGTTGAGACGGCCCGGAATTCAATGAAGGCCGAGAACGAGACGACGCTCGATGTGCTCGTCGCAGGTGGCACGCTTGACGAGGACACGGTTCTCGGCACAATCGCCGACCAGTTTGGGCTTAAATATTGCCACATCGACGCGGAGGCGATTCAGAGCGAGGCCGCGAAGGCCATCCCGGATGAAATCGCGAAGAAATATGGCGTCGTGCCGGTCGTCGCAACGGACGATGCAGTCACGGTTGCGCTCATTGACCCGATGGGCTACGACGCGATTGACTCGTTGCGCTACGTTTTGCGCGGCAAGGATGTTGAGGCGGTTCTTTGTCCGATTGCCGAGGCAAAGGCTGCGCAGGCGAAGGTCTACGCTTCGGCCGCTGAAGCTGAGGTGACGACGCGCGATGAGATGGGGCTTGGCGAGAATGTCGCGCCAGGCGATGACTCGGCTGTCATCAAGCTCGCTAATATGATTATCACGACGGCGATCAAGATGAAGGCGTCTGATATTCACATCGAGCCGCTTGAGAAGGAGTTTCGCGTCCGCTACCGCATTGATGGCGCGCTCCGCAAGATGGACTCGCCGCCGAAGCGTTTGCAGGGCGCGCTCATCTCGCGCTTCAAGATCATGTCGAAGATGAAGATCTCGGAAAAGCGCGTTCCACAAGATGGCCGCATCCAGATTACCGTTGGCGGCAAAGATCTTGACTTGCGTGTTTCGTCGGTGCCGACGAATCACGGCGAGTCGATCGTCATGCGTATTCTTGATAAGTCGAACCTCTCGCTTGGCTTGCCGCAATTGGGCTTTCTTTCCGATGACCAAACGACGTTTGAGCGTCTCATTAAGTTGCCAGATGGTGTTGTCCTCGTGACGGGGCCGACGGGCTCAGGCAAGACCACGACGCTTTACGCTTGCTTAGGTCAAATCAATACGCCCGACAAGAAGCTCATCACGGTTGAGGATCCGGTCGAATACCAAATGAGCGGCATCAATCAGGTGCAGGTGAATAAGGACGTCGGCCTTGACTTCTCCGCCGCGCTCCGTTCGATTTTGCGTCAGGCACCGAACATCGTCATGATTGGCGAAATTCGCGATGCGGAGACGGCTGACATCGCGATGGAAGCGGCTTTGACGGGTCACCTCGTCTTCTCAACCTTGCACACGAATGACGCGCCGTCGGCCGTCACGCGTCTTCTTGATATTGGTGTCAAGCCGTTTCTCGTCGCCTCCGCCTTGCGCGCCGCGATGGCCCAGCGACTCGTGCGCGCCATCTGCGAGAATTGCAAAGAGGCGTACACACCGACCGATCGCGAGATTAAGATGCTGACGGGGCTCTCAAAGGGCACGAATGCGCAAGTTCCCGATCATATGTATCATGGCGCGGGTTGCGACAAGTGTGGCAAGACGGGCTACAAGGGGCGCAAGGGCATCTTTGAGATTTTCAAGGTTGATGACACGATTCAGCGCCTCATCTTTGACCACGCGCCCGCATCGCTTTTGCGTGAACGCGCCCGTGAGATGGGTATGCGCACGTTGCGCGAGGACGGCATGCTGAAAGTGGCGAGCGGCATGACATCGCTTGCCGAGGTGCTGCGCGTCACGATGGGTGACGCGAACTAACGGCTTTTCTTCCACCACCCTCATCCGACAGGAACGCTTATGGATATTCACATTGAAGACCTCCTGCAGGCGACGATTGACGAAGGCGCCTCCGACCTCCACATCCGCGCGTACATGCCACCGAAATTGCGCGTTCATGGCGAGCTGCTGCCCATCTCGGAAGAGTCGCTCACGCCCGAAGAGTCTCATGCGCTTTGCGAGGAGATGGTGGAGCGCCTCGGCGACCCCACCAAGATGGAAGAAGTTGAGAAGAACGGTGGCGCCGACTTCGCGCTCGCGCACCCCGATGGCACGCGCTTCCGTGTTTCCATCTTCAAGGAACGCAAGCGTTATGGCGCCGTCTTGCGTCAAATTCCGAATACGCTTTTGACGATGGAGCAGTTGGGGCTTCCGCCCGTCGTGAAGGAACTTCTTTTTAAGCCGCGTGGGCTCATCCTCGTCACGGGTCCGACGGGCTCTGGTAAGTCGACGACGCTCGCCTCAATGCTGAACGTCATCAACCACGAGCGCAACGTTCACATCATCACGATTGAAGACCCGATCGAATTTTATCACACCTCGCAGAACTCGCTCGTCACTCAGCGCGAAATTGGTGACGATGTGCCGAGTTTCGCCGAGGCGATTCGCCGCGCACTGCGTCAGGACCCGGACGTCATCCTCGTCGGCGAAATGCGCGACCTTGAGACAATTGCGGCGGCGATCACGGCGGCTGAAACGGGCCACCTCGTTTTTGGCACCTTGCACACGACGGGCGCGGCCGAGACGATTGACCGTATTGTTGACGCCTTCCCGATGAACCAGCAGTCGCAGATTCGGACGCAGCTCGCCGCGGGTCTTCAAGCCGTCATCTCGCAGATTCTCTTGCCGCGCCTTGATGCGAACGGCGAGGTGCATGGGCGCGTTGCCGCGTTCGAGATTATGACGCGCACCGACGCGATTTGCTCGCGCATTCGCGACAATAAGACGAACATGATCAAGTCTGACCTGCAGACGGGCGCGAAGTATGGCATGCAGACTCTTGACGCACACCTTTCGTCGCTCTACAAGCAAGGTCTCATCGCGTACGAGGAATTGATCACGAAGGCGCAAGATCCTGACTCCGTCGTGCAGAAGTTGCGCGAAGAGGGTTACGGAAGCTAAGATGCTAAAAAGTCTTTCCGTCTCGAATTTGGCCGTCATTGAGCGCGCGGATGTTGCGTTCGCGCCTGGGCTGAATGTCATCACGGGTGAGACGGGGGCTGGTAAGTCTGTCCTCATGGGCGCGCTCGACCTCGTCCTTGGCGCGCGCGCCGAATCGTCGGCCGTTCGCGACGGCGCGGTTGAGGCTTGCGTGGAGGCCATTTTTACGGACGCAAAGGGGCGCGAGACACGCTTTCGTCGCACGGTGACGCGCGAGGGGCGCAGTCGTGCGTGGATTGATGACGAGTCTGTGGCTCTCGGCGAATTGAAGGAGGCCGCGCGCCGTCTCGTTGACATCCATGGGCCGCGCGCGAATGACCGACTTCTTGACGAGTCGTTCCAATTGAAGACCCTTGATGATTTTGGCTCGGTCGCGCATACGAAGTACGATGCGCTTTACGCCGCGTGGGCCGAGGCGTCAAGTCGTCTTGCCGCGTTACGCGATGAGACGAAGACGGAAGACCTTGACTTTCTGCGCTTTCAGGTGAACGAGCTTGATGAGGCCGCGTTGACCGATGAGGACGAGACGGTCGCCGAGCGCCATGCCGCGGCCGCACACGCGCAAGAAATCGTTGAGGAGGGGAATGCGATCACGGAAGCGCTCGGGGGGGACGAGGGTGTCATCACGCTTCTGTCGTCTCTCCAACCCCGCTTTCAACGCATGGCGCGCCACTTCCCTGCCGCCGAGGCGTGGTCGGTCGAGACCGAGTCGCTCGTCGCGCGCGCGGAAGATCTCTCGCGCGCGATCGCGGACGCGCTCTCGCGCCTTGATGCGGGCGAAGAAGATTTGGCCGCGCTCGACGCACGCCTAACGACAATCAACCGTCTGAAGCGCAAGTATCTCGCCGCCGCGCCGATGGCAACGGGCGAATCGGATGTCTCGCGTCTTCTCAAGATTCTCGCGGAGAAGAAGGCGCGTCTTGCGGCCCTTGAGAACCGCGACGAGACACTGGCCGCGCTTGAGAAGGAATGCGCCCAGCACCTCGCAGAATTGCGCACGGCGGGCGCGACAATCACGAAGGCGCGGACGAAGGCGGGTGCGGCTTTCTCGAAGGCAATTGAGAAGGAATTACACGCGCTCGGCTTTTTGCAGGCAAAGTTCTCGGTTTCGCTCGAGCATCTTCAAGAGCCATCGGCGAGCGGCCTTGATCGTGTCGTCTTTCTCTTTGAGCCGAATCCCGGCGAGGCCGCGCGGCCGCTTGCTGAAATCGCCTCGTCTGGCGAGATTGCGCGCGTCATGCTCGCTCTAAAGACGGTCACGGCCTCCGCCTCCGCTTTCGGCACGTCGCCGACGACACTCGTCTTTGACGAGATCGATGCGAATATCGGTGGTGAAGTTGGCAAGGTCGTGGGCGAGAAGATGCGCGATGTCGCGAAGGGGCGGCAGGTTCTTGCAATTACGCATCTGCCGCAAAGTGCCGTCTATGGCGCACGCCATCTCGTTGTTACAAAGGGCGTGACGGCGGCGCGAACAAAGTCTCATGTCGCGGAGGTCACAGGCGACGCACGTGTTCGCGAAATCGCGCGTATGCTCGGCGGCGAGAAATTGACAAGTGTCGTCAAGACGCACGCCGAAGAGCTTCTTCGCCTCGCAAACAACTAAGCGTTGACGGCGTTCGCGGGCGTTGACGGCGTTCGCCGGGGCCGAGCAATTTTGGTATAATAACTAGACTATGGCTCAAGAACTTAAGAACGTCCGCAACATCGGCATCGTCGCGCACATTGACGCGGGTAAGACGACGACGACCGAACGCATCCTCTTCTACACGGGCAAGATCCACAAGCATGGCGACGTCCATGACGGCAACACGACAACCGACTTCATGATTCAAGAGCGCGAGCGCGGCATTACGATTCAGTCTGCCGCAATCTCGTGCGCGTGGAAGGGTTGTGAGATTAACATCATTGATACGCCTGGCCACGTTGACTTTACGATGGAGGTTGAGCGTTCGTTGCGCGTTCTCGATGGCGCGGTCTGCGTCTTTTGTGCCGTCGGCGGCGTTCAGCCGCAATCGGAGACTGTTTGGCGACAGGCCGACCGCTATCATGTGCCGCGTCTCGCTTTCATCAACAAGATGGATCGCATGGGCGCGGACTTTTCGCGCGTTGTTGAGGAGATGCGCTCCAAGTTGAAGGCCCCCGCGTGCCCCATTGAACTTCCGATTGGGCGCGAAGATTCCTTCAAGGGCGTCATTGATTTGATTCGCATGAAGGGCATCGTCTATGACGAAGCGACGGAGGGCAAGACGTTTACCGAGGGGGACGTCCCCGCCGAGATGGCGGATGATGCCGCGCTCGCCCGCGCCGAGCTCGTTGAAAAAGTGGCCGACCTTGACGAAGGTGTCATGGAGGCGTTTCTTGAGAAGGGTGACCTCACGGCGGAAGAACTTCTTCCTGCGATTCGCCGCCTCGTCGTGGCAGGCCAGTTCGTGCCTGTCCTCTGCGGCACGTCGTTGCGCGATAAGGGTGTTCAGCCGCTTTTGGATGCCGTGTGTGATTTCTTGCCGAGCCCGAGCGACCGTCCGCCGGTTGAGGCAACAGACTTAAAGAGTGGCGAGAAGGTGACGCGCCGCCAAGACGATGCGGAGCTTTTGACCTCGCTCGTCTTCAAGATTGCGACGGATCCTTACGTTGGTAAACTTTACTTTGTGCGCGTCTACGGCGGTGTCCTCAAGAAGGGCGCGAACGCCTACAATCCGCGCACGAAGAAGCGCGAGCGCATTATGAAGATTGTGCGTCTCTTTGCCGATGACCAAATCGAAACGGACGAGTTGCACGCGGGCGACATCGGCGCGATTGTGGGTCTCAAGGAGGTGACAACGGGCGACACGCTCTGCTCCGAGATGAAGCCGTGCCACCTGGAGCGCATTGTCGCGCCCCAGCCCGTCATGTTCATGGCCATTGAGCCAAAGTCGAGCGCCGATAAGGACAAACTCGTTGAGTCGATGAAGGCGTTGGCGGCGGAAGACCCGACGTGCCAGTTCCGCGAGGACGAGGAGACGGGGCAGACGATTCTCTCGGGGATGGGTGAACTTCACCTTGAGATTCTCGTGGATCGCCTGAAGCGCGAGTTTAAGTGCGCGGCAAATGTCGGCCGTCCGATGGTGAGCTACGTTGAGACGGTCACGAAAGAGGCGACAAGCGATTTTACGTTCGATCGTGAGCTCGGCGGCAAGCGGCACGCGGTCACGCTGTCGATCGTCGTGCGGCCTCGCGCGCGCGGCGAGGGTCACAAGGTCATTCTCGCGCGCGCGTTCCAAAACCTCGTTGCCGATCGTCACTTGCAAGACTGCGTCGTGCAAGGTCTTGAAGACGGCATCGCAACGGGTGTTCTCGCGCGTTACCCGATGACGGATCTTGAAGTTGAGTGCCTCTCGGCAACGCTCGTGGATCCCGAGGTGTCGGACGAAGTCGCATTCCGTTCGGCGGCGATGATGGGCTTTCGTGAGGCGGCGTCGGCGGCCGCGCCTGAGTTCTTGGAGCCGATCATGAAACTCGAAATCACGACGCCGTCTGAGTCGGTTGGTGAGATTCTCGGCGACCTTAATGCGCGGCGCGGAAATGTGCTGGACATGGATATGAAGGGCGATATGCAAGTCATCCACGCGCGCGTGCCGCTCGCAAAGATGTTCGGCTACTCAACGGCGATTCGCTCGCTCACGAAAGGCCGCGCCTCGTATTCGATGGAGACGGATCAGTTTGAAGTCGCGCCTAAGGCGGTGCGCGAGGAAATCTTGAGCCGATAAGCGCAAGCGAAAAAGGCGGAAGGGGGAAAGGGCGAAATGGTTGAGTTCAACGAACAACAGAAGAAACTCATCGCGCGTGCGTGGACGATTCTCGCGCTCGTTGTCATCGTGACATTCGGCGTCTTTGTCGTCTGGGGGCTTTCGCTCGCGTTCTCGTTCGTCTCGAGCGCGCTCGTGCCCGTCATTATGGGCTTCTTCCTTGCGCTCTTCTTTAAGCCCTATTACCTCTGGTGGAAGCGGCTCGTCAAGAATCCGTCACTCGCGCTCGGCATCATGCTACTCACGGTCTTCATCCCGATGGGGTTGCTCCTCTGGTACGCGGGCGCGGTGATGGTGGATCAGATTTCAAATATGATTGCGCAGGGCCCCGCGCTCTTTGCCAAGGTCGTGGCCTGGTTCCAGACGACGTTCCCGCGCCTCCACACGCTTTTCGCGCAACTTGGCATTCCGAGCGACATCGGCGGCGTTTACGAGAAGTATGGCGCGACGGCGATTCGCGCTGGCTCAAATGCGCTCAAGTGCCTCTCGGGTGTAATCTCCGTTCTTGTCACGCTCATCTTCTTCGTTTTCTTCCTCATGACGAAGGATCGTCGCGGCGGTGACATCACGAAGCAGATGCCGTTTCTGAAAGAGGAGACGCGCGTGTTCCTCGCCGAGCAGATTGACGCATTCGTTGACATTCTCGTCTCGTTCTTCCAACGTCAGACGATGATCTGCCTGATTGAAGGCGTTCTCTATGGGCTTGGCTTCTGCCTCGTCGGTCTGCCCTACGGTTTTCTGATTGGCTTCGTTCTCGGCATCCTCAACCTGATTCCGCTCTTCGGCTCGGTGCTCTGCCTGCCCATTGCTTTGCCGCTCGCCTACTTTGGTCACGATGGCTCCCTGACGCGCCTCTTTCTCGTTCTTGGCGTGTGGAGCCTCGGTCAGATTCTTGATGGCTACTTTATCACGCCGAAGATTCAGGGCAATAAGACGGGGCTTGGCTATGCGGGCGTCATCTTCAGTTTCTTCTTCTGGGCGACAGTCTTAGGTCCGCTTCTCGGCATGCTGCTCGCCATTCCGCTCTCGGCCTTTTGCGTCGTTCTTTGGCGTGCGGTGAAGCGTAAATACTTCTCAACCGACGTGCCGCGCGTCTAAATTTATGACGTATCTCGTCGACGCACGCTCTTTCGCCTCGCGTCCGACGGGCGTCGGCCAGTACGCCCTCGGCCGTCTCGCAGAACTGCGACGCGAAGAAAAGCAAGCACGATTCGTTCTCGCGTGCGATGTCCTTGAGAGTGAGGCCGTGCGCGCGCTCGCCTCGGAGGGGCTTGAAGCGCATGTCTATGGCAAGCGCGTCTTCAACTCCGTCGGCGTTGTCGGCTACTTCCGTTTTTTAAAGCGCGTTGCCCGCGCCGTGCGCCCCGATGTCTTTTGGGAGCCAAATAACCTCCTTCCGTTTCGTCCGCCGTTCGCAACGCGTATCATCGTCACGATGCACGACACGTTCGGTCTCGGTCGCGTCTCGCTTCGCTACCTCCTTTGGCACCTTTATTACCGCATTGCGTTCCGTCGCACCCTCGCCATTGCGACGGAAATCTGGTTTAACTCGCACGAGACCGAGCGGCAGATTCGCGCCACCGCGCCGCGTGCCTTTGATCGTCTTCAGACGCGCGTCACGTATCCCGCCGTGCGTGTGCCGCCGCGTGATTTGATCGCGCCCGTTCGCCGCGCGCGACCGTTCTTTCTCTATCTCGGAAATATTGAATCGCGCAAGGGCGCGGATCTCCTCATCGCGGCGTATCGCCGTTATCGCGCCGAGGGGGGGCGGGCGGACCTCGTTTTCGCGGGTCTTGAAAAGAATGTCGCCGTGCCGCGCGAGGAGGGGTTTGAGACTCTCGGCTATGTCTCGGATGCAGAGAAGTTCTCGCTTCTTATTTCGGCCATCGCGCTCATCGTTCCTTCGCGCGCCGAGGGCTTTGGTATGCAGGTCGCCGAGGCCGCCGCGCTTCACGTTCCTTGCCTCGCGTCGGATCTTCCTGTCTTTCACGAGATTGACGGCGCGTGTCGCCGCGTATTCCCGACGGGCGACTTAAAGGCTCTTGTTGCCGAACTTCATCGGCTCGGATAGAGTTTCAACAGAGCCCGATTTGGTTTGACCCAAAGGGGCCATGTGGTGGGCATCTTCGTAGATGAGGGCGTCAACGTAGGTGCGGTACCACCAAGCCTGCAGGAACGCCCAGAGAAAGCCTTCCTTGCCGTCCAAAAAGCCGCCGAGAAAAATGTAGCGGTAGACGAAGTAGATGAAGCTCCGCCAGAAGAGCGGTAGCCGCGCATAGCGTCCCTTGAGGCGCCGCTTCGCCGCGGCTTCCTCGCTGAGGTTGCACGCATCGTTCGTCGTGCCAGAGATGAGCATCTCCGCCTCGCGGTGTGCGTAGCCGACGTGCTTTGTTGTCCACTCATCGAGCGTCATCAGGCTGTCGTCCACGAACTGTCCGCGCAACTCAAGCGTCTTGCCCGACGAAAGGACGATGTGTTCGTCCATCTTGCGCTCCTCGCAACGGCCAACGCCGCGGCGGAAGAAGCGTGTCAGGATGACCTTGCCCTGTCCGAACTTCAGGCGCTTGCCGAGAAACACGCGCGCGCGAGAGAGAGAGAGAGCCGAAACGGAATCTGGCAATGTGGGCAGGAGCGTCTTCACCTCGTCAATCGTGTCGGGGTCGAGATATTCATCGGCATCGAGCCGGAGGATCCAATCCGCCTCAAGCGGCAGGTTATCGAGCGCCCAGTTGAACTGGACGGACTGCGTACCGGGCCATTCGTGCTCGACGACGGTCGCGCCGCGCGCCTCGGCGAGGGTCTTCGTGTCGTCCGTCGAGAAGCAGTCCACGACGAAGACCTTGCGCGGCTCAAGCGGCGCGAGGCGGTCGAGGCAGCGCGCGATGTGGCGCGACTCGTTCTTGGCGAGGATGATAACGTCGAGATCCATTTGGAAACTTGTGAAATGCGTGTTATGCCTATTATACCATAACGATTCTTGAGAGAACGGTGCTGATTTTTGGTATAATTTTCTCTATTGTTTCAAGACGCTGTGAAATCGCATGCCGTGTCTAATTTTGACACCGCACGCATAAGGAAAAATGAACGACAATCGAGAGAAACTGGCAAGCCGCATCGGCTTCATCTTCCTGTCCG
>CAVHJW010000001.1:0-44173 GCA_963636335.1 bacterium | reverse complement strand
GGCGCATCAAATCTTGGCAAGCGCTGACTTGATGGCCGTAGCAAACGCCGCTGAGAAGGCCTTGCCGAAGTCGCCGTCTTGAACGATTTCGGTGTCTTCGCCAACCGCGTCGCCGACAATCGCACGCGACTTATCAAGGACAAGAAGTCTCAAGCGCACAACAGCACGGCAAACCGTCTTGTCGTTCTCGCGTGTCGTCGCATCAAGATGGAGATCCGAAACAGAAACTTCAACAACGAACGCCGCGTTCGCCGACGAACTCGGCGCGACAACGGCGGCGAAGCGACCAGATGCGGCGAGAAGATCCAGCGTGGGCGTGCGCAGAAGACGCGAGGGGACAGCCGCGAAGAGATTATAGGGATCGGTCGCGAGCGTCCCATCGGCGCACGTCACCTTGATTTCGCGCTCATCGTAGGGTGCGAGGACGTCAACAAACGAAAGGCGCGTCACGCCAAAGCGCGACGGCTCGGTCGTCACCGCCTTCGGCGCGGCGGCATCAACCGACCAATCCGACGTGCGTGGCGCAGAGGATGAGAAGCAACCCGAAAGAATCGGGACAAGAAGAAGGAACGCGAACCTTTTCATTTTGAATCTCCTTTGAGCCCTTGCTGACGCAGGAGTGCCGTACTATTCGGATCGCGCCCACGGAAGAGTCTAAAAACATCAAGCGCGGAGCGTGAGCCGCCGAGCGCGAGGATTGTCTCACGGTAGCGTGCGCCCAGCTCCTTCATCTTCGCGTCGTCTTGAAGCCCCGCCTCCTCAAACGCGCCGTAGCAATCCGCGCTCATCACTTCCGACCACTTGTAGCCGTAGTAGCCCGCCGCGTAGCCGCCCGAAAAGATGTGCGTGAAAGCGCAGAGGAAGATATCCTCATCAACCATCGGGAAATCAAAATGAGTGAACACCTTTTTCTTCAAACCGTTCGGTGTCTCGTGAGACTGGGCAAATTCCTTGAGGTGAAGAAGAAGGTCTGTCTTCGCAAACGCGAGCTGGCGGCGACACGCGCTCGCGGCGCGGAAGTTCTTCGCCGCGAGGACCTTCGCCTTCAAATCGGCAGGGACGCGAATCCCCGTGCGACCATCAAGACACCAGTTCTCCATAAATTGCGAGGCGACCTCAACGGCATCCCACTCAACGAGATTGATGCCTGCCGCACCATCCTCATTGACGCGCGTGAGCATCTGCTGAAGCGCGTGACCAAATTCGTGGAAGAGCGTCTCCACTTCACGGAACGGCAAAAAGCACTTGCCGTCGGCATCTGGCTTCGGGAAGTTCGTCGCAACGAGCGCGAGCGGCGTCTCAAACACCCCCTCGCCCTCGGGCCACACAACCTTCCCCTCGCAGAACTGGACAATCGGCCGGCGATTGCGAAACTCGTTCATCCACGCGCCACCGTGCTTCTGCCCATTTCGAACAAAGGGGTCAAAATAGAAGTGCGCGATTTCTTCGCCCTTCTCCTCAACGGCGAAGACGCGGACATCGGGATGCCAAACGGACGGCTTCCGTGCGCCCGTCATCTCGCGAACGACGATACCAAAGAGCGTATGCGAAAGCGTGAAGAGACCGCGAAGGACATCCTCCAACTCAAAGAAGCGCTTCAGTTCTTCTTCGGAATAAGCGTACTTCTTTTCGCGCAGACGTTCGGCCGCAAACGTGCGATCCCACGGCGCGAGATCCTCGCCAAGTTCGCGATCCTCCTCGTGCGCAGGCGAAACCGTGGCCGCGTCCATTTCGTCAATCATCTTGAAGACCGCCTCGGGTGTCGCCGCACATTTAGACGAAAGCGAGAGGTGCGCGAAGTCGTCATAGCCGAGAATCTCGGAAAGCTCCTGTCGCAAGGCGAGCATTTCGTCAATGCGCGCTGTATTCTCACTCGCACGCGTTGCGCGGGCACGGTAGAGTCGCTCACGCACCTCGCGATCCGCGCAATGCTTCATCGTCTCAGGATAGGCGGCATCATCAATCGTATAGGTCTTACCGCCCTTCTCAAACGAGAACGCCTTCGTCGCATCAATGACCGCGTTTGAGAAATCCATTGAAAGTTTAGCCAAGCGCTCTTGAATCTCATTGAAGCGCGTCTTCTTCTCCCCGTCAAGACCGACACCCGCCTGCTCGGCCCCTTTGACCGCCTTTTCAAGAATGCGACGGCGCGTCGCGTCAAGCGTCTTGTCTGCGGCGAGGACGCGCTTCGCCGACTCATAAATCGGCTTAGACTGGCAAGCCCGAAGCGATATGCGAACGATTGCAGGTTGGTACTTCGCTTCAACATCGCGCCAAGCTTCGTCATTCATGACGCCGATCATGTGCGAGACCTTCCCCCAGCATTCATAAAGGTCGCGTGCGGCAAGACCCGTATACGCGAACGCCTCATAGGTCATGGGGCGCGCGGCCTCAGACGCCACAATCTCCGCCTCCGTCTCCTTGAGAAGTCGATCTAGATTCTTCGCCGCCACCTCGGGCGTGAAAGATGACCAATCTGGAAATGTCGTCTTCATTTCTTTTCCTCCACAATTTCAGCAACACGCGCAGCCGCATCAGGTGTTGACAACGCCCGAATTTTTTCGGACATCGCCCGAACGCGCTCGGGATGATCGTAAATATTGATGAGATACTGTGCGAGCGCATGCGCGTCAAGTTTCGCCTGACATCCCTCATCGGCCGCGCCAAGAGCGGCAAAGGCTTCGGCGTTAAAATGTTGGTGATTGCGTAACGCGCTCGGTAGCGGAATAAACAGGACAGCCTTCGCGCAGGCCGCCAATTCAAAACACGTTGAGGCACCCGCGCGCGCGACGACGAAATCTGCCGACGCGAAGGCCTGCGCCATCTCGCGTTCAAAGGCATGAACACGACTCGGAATCCCTTTGTCAAGATAACGGGCGAGAACGCGACCTTCATCCGCCGTACCCGTCTGATGGATGACGTAGAGCGGCCGAATCGTTTCACCCGCCTTCGCCCGTTCGTCGAGTTTGGCCTTCATCTCAACGACCGCCTCCGAAACGAGTTCATTGACCGCGTGCGCACCTTGCGAGCCGCCTGTCACAAAAAGGACAAACGCATTCGCGGGAATGAAATCAAAGCGCGTTCCCTCGGCAATCTCTTTGCGAATAGGAAGCCCTGTCAGCACCGTGCGTGCATGCGGCAAATAACGCGCCGTTGCCGCAAAACTGATCGCCACAACATCGGCGAACCTCGAGAGCGCGTCAATCGCCTTACCTGGGACGGTATTCGCTTCGTGAAGGACAATGCGCACACCGCAACTCTTCGCGGCGAGGACGGGCGGAAGCGACGAGTAACTGCCCATCGCAACGAGAACGTCGGGCTTCTGACGCTTCATCTCACGGCGGCAGCGCCAAAGCGAACGCAACAGTGCGAGGGCGTGCCGAAGAGAGAGCGTCTTCGCGTACGTCGAGAAGCGCGGACCCGTCCAACGCGCAAGGACGGGCGACTCAATGGCGCGCCCCGAATCCCAAATCGTCACCTCATGGCCACGCGCGGCGAGAGCCTCGGCGATTGCCAACCCCGGAAAGGCGTGACCGCCCGTTCCCCCACATGCGACAACAACTTTCATCGTCTACCAGTCCCGTTCGTTCGGCGGAAGCGGCGCCTTGCGCATACGCGCCTTCTTGTCCGCCTCGTGTTCATCATTGCGCTCTTGCGCCTTTTTAAGAACGTCTTCGACCTGCTCGTCGGGTGGCTCTTCGGCCGTCTCGCCCGCCTCCTTTTCATCCTCCTCACCCTTCTGCTCGTTGGGGTCTTCTGTCTGTTTTTCGTCCGTCTCGTTTGGCTGAGGCTGATTCTGCGAATCGTTATTCTGCGGCGACTGATTCGGATTCTGGGCGCCCTCGTTCGGCTGTTGATTTGACCCGCCACCCCCATTCGGATTCTTCGGAAGAAGCGCACGAATCTCATCAATAAGACGCAAGGCTTTCTCCTGATCGGCGGCAACAACCTTCTCAACGCAAGAAATCTGAATCTTCTCAAGTTCCGTTGAGAGGGCCGAGACTTTGGCCTGATCCTCCGCCGTGAAAGGCGGCTTATTGGTGTCAGACTGCGCTTGTTGCTCGTATGCCTTCGCCCACGCGGGGAACTTCGCACGAAACGCGCGCGTGAAATCAAGCGCGTCCTGTTGCCAGTTGCGACCGTTCACCTTCTCAACATCAAGCCAAGCATTTGACTGGGCCACGAGATCTTCGTCCATCGCGGGCGGCGGCAAGATCGCAAGTTTTAGAAAGCGCGTCAAGTCGTGCTCAACATCAGAAAGCATGGCATACGCCGACTCATCAAGATCTCCCAGAGCTCGTGCGGCGTCCTTCGTCTTTGACTCAGCCTGTTCAATTTGCATCAGAATCGTTGCAGCCTGCTCTTCATTTGTGACGGACTGCGTGATGGCCTGACGGACAGGAATCCAAGCGTCGGCAAGCGTCGCCGCGTCAGCCGCAAGGCGGTCGGCACGCGCAACGGCGCGAGACGCTTCGTTCGTGCGATATGTCGCCGACTCAGCGAAGAGACGGCGCGCATTCTTCGTCGCCGTCAAAAGCAACGCGCCTGGATCTTGACCCTCGGCAGCCTTCAGCACCGCGTCAATATGCTCTTTCTCGCGACGCGCAGGAAGACCGCTTGTGGCGCGCGTGAAGTTGCGATTCGCCTTCGCATCAGACGGCGCGGCGCGGAGCGCAATCTGCGCCGCCTCGGCCGCAGCCTCCTGATTCCCCTTCTCATATTCGAGCTTCGCAACGACCTCGGCCGCGCGCGCGCCGTGCGTCTTTGAGAGCATCAGGGGTCGTAGAACACGCAGGGCGTTCGTCGCGTCACCCGCCTCATAATACGAAACACCCTCGTTCCAAACCTCGCGGTCTGTCAAAGGGACATCCGCCAGAAGAAGCGCGATGGCGAGGAGGACGGTCATTTCTTCTCGTTGAGTTTGCCGAAGATATTCCCGTAACGGTTTAGGTTCAGCGCCTCCGCGAACGAAGCAATCTTCGTCGTTGTTGAGCACGGGTCGATCGACGCATCCATGCAGTCGCCCTCAAGCGTGAGAAGCGGCACATGGATCGCATCAAGCTCCTCGCGCAGATGCTTGGAGAGCGCGCGGTCGGCAAGCGAGCAGCGACCAAAGCCGTGTGTGTAGAGGATGACGCCATTGAACTGACCCGCTGGAATGGCGCGCTTGACGTACTCAACGCGCAGCGCGGGGTCGAGAAAGCCTGACTGAAGGAGCTTCTTCGCGAGCGAGCGGTAGGGATCTTTCGGGTCAAGCGGCTCCCAGCCGACGAAGTTCGTCTCTTCGAAGACGATCGGCGCATTGCACGTCGTCTCAATAAAGTCAAGGTGGCGCGTATCGTAGAACGGTGGCAGGTGAAGCCAGAGGAGGCGGTGCGTGTCACCCATTTTGTAGCGCTTCTCGGCCCACTCCTTCTTCATCAGAAGTTCCTCGTAGTAGGCCTTCTGGATATCCACGAGATCTTGGCGCCCCCAGAGCTGCGAGAAGACGATAGCGTTGTAAATCGCCTCGCTCCCGCGCACGAGCGGCGGGGATGTGAAGCGCAATTCCTGACACTTCTTCGCAAGCGCGGCGGCCTCGTTTGAAAGGACGCACGCCTCTTCAAGTCGACCTGGATCCATCTTGCGCCCAAAGGCCTTCTCCATCTCAAAGACAGACTCGGCAAGCCCGTCGGCCATCACCTCCACGGCGTTGCGCGAGTGTGCGTTGATCGGCGTCTGCAACGAGTAGAGACGATCCTCAATTTTGTATTCGCGCGCGAGATCGGCGAAAACACGCTCGGCCTGCTGACACGGCTGAACGGTTGAGACGATGAAGTCAGGCTTCTCGAGATCCATACCTTCAAGCATACGCAAAAACGAACACGTCTGCCCGTCGAAGCCCTTCTGCGCGGCGCGCCCGAGAGCCTCCTTCACCTTGTCGGCGCGGCGACCAAAGAGCGCGGCGTAGGTCTCAAGCGTGCGCACGCGGCAGTCCATCGCATTCAGGATTTCAGTCGGGAAGAAGAGATTGCGCCAAACGAGCGGCTTCGTTTCGTCCTTCGAGAAGAAGTCGTGCTTCGTCGACTTGATGCGCAGAAGAACGGACTTCCCGCGCGTCGGCTCGTAGTCAACCTTCTCAAGATTCAGATGACCCGACACCTTGAGGTCATGAAGTTGGCGCGCAATGACGGCCGCGCCGAGTGCGCCCATCACCTCGTGATACTGCGGAATAATAATCTCGCTGCCCGTCAGTTTGCCGAGGAAGTAAGCAACGGCCTTGTTGAACGCAACGCCGCCCTGAAAGAGAATCTTGCGACCTGGAGCATTCAAGAGGAGCTGACCAACCGAGTTAAGAATCGTGCGCGCCTGCGCCTTGCACGCGCCGGCCAAGAGATCACCGAGCGGCACGCGGTTCTTAAACTTGTTGATCGACGTCGCCGAGAGGACGGCGCAGACGGAACTGAATTCAGTCTTTGAGTCGTAGTTGACACGGTCGGCGACATCCTCAATTCGGACGCCGAGCTTCTGCGCCACCGAGTCGAGGAAACTGCCCGTTCCCGCCGCGCAGACGCCGCTCATCATGCTCGTCCAGAGGTTCATCGGCGGATTGTAGACCATGCACTTTGAGTCCTGACCGCCGCAGTCAATAATGGCATCAACATCGGGATGAAGGAACTTTGCGCCCGCAACGTGCGCGGTCACCTCACTCACCTGAAAGTCGAAAGGCAAGAATTTCTTTGTGTCCTCAACAATCTGGCTACCCGTCACGACAAAAGACGAGAGATCCGAGAAAGATGCGATGCCCGCAACCTTCAGGAACTCAAGCGCGAGACGCTTCACCGACCCGCCGCTGCACGCGCCACACGCATGACAGTGCCCCGTGCACGCGACCTTGCCCGCCTCAACGGGCTGCGTCCGCTTGTAGACGGTGCGAAGGACAGTGCCATCGCCCGCGAGAAGAACAGCCTTGAACGTCGTCGAGCCAATGTCGATACCGAGATAGAGATTCTGCTTGTCCATATTGTATCGTATTATACCATATTCGGCCGAATGTTGCCCTGATTCGTTAGACCTCAATGCCGTTCTGCTGGGCGACGAGGGTCTCCGCGCCATACATTTTGCGGAGGCGCGGCTTCTCAATTTTGCCCGTCGGGTTGCGCGGCACCTCTGCGAAGATGATTTTGCGCGGTCTCTTGTAGCGCGGCAGCCCCAAACAGAACGTCTGCAACTGCGCCTCGTCGAGCGTCGCGCCATCCTTCACCGAGACAATCGCCGTCGCGATTTCACCGAGTCGCTTGTCAGGTAGGCCGATGACCGCAACATCCTTCACCGCGGGATGCGCTTGTCAGGTAGGCCGATGACCGCAACATCCTTCACCGCGGGATGTGCGCGAATGAAGTCTTCAATCTGAACGGGGTAAAGATTCTCGCCACCCGAGATGATGACATCTTTCGCGCGATCAACGAGGTAAATGAAACCATCGCGCTTTTCCGCCATGTCGCCCGTCAAGAGCCACCCGGGCTCCTTCATAATTTCGGCCGTCGCCTGCGGGTTCTTATAATATTCCTTCATGACGCCTGGGCCTTTGAGCGCAAGTTCACCCACCTTGCCGTCCTCGACGGGCGTGATGCCGTCTGAGCCCACAATCTTTGTCTGCCAACCGTAGCCGGGAACGCCAATCGCGCCAACGTGGTCAATGTTCTCAACGCCCAGGTGAACGGCTCCCGGACCCGTCGACTCCGAAAGCCCGTAGTTCGTGTCGTAGTCGTGATGAGGAAAGACCGTCTTCCACCTCTTGATGAGCGCGGGCGGAACAGGCTGCGCACCGATATGCATAAGCCGCCACTGCGCAAGGCGGAAGTCTGCGAGGTTCACATCACCGCGCTCAATGGCGTCCAAGATGTCTTGCGCCCAAGGAACGAGCAGCCAAACAATCGTGCAACGTTCCTCCGAGACCGCACGCAAAATCCACTCGGGCTTGACACCCTTTAGGAGAACGGCGCGGCCACCCACGAGCAACGAGCCAAACCAGTGCATCTTCGCGCCCGTATGATAGAGTGGCGGAATGCAGAGGAACGTGTCGTCCTTCGTCTGGCCGTGGTGATCTTGCTCAACCTTGCAGGCATGGACAAGGCAGTGGTGCTGAAGGACGATCGCTTTCGGGAAGCCCGTAGTCCCCGACGAAAAGTAGATAGCCGCCTCGTCATCCGTCGTCATCGGAATCGCGGGTGCCTTAGACGAGCAATAGGAAAGAAGCGTCTGGTAGGAATCAGCGAACGAGGGGCAGTCATCGCCCACATAGAAACGCGTCTTAACGGCCGGCACGAGGTCAATAATCTGCTCAACGCGACCAATAAACTCAGGCCCAAAGACGAGGGCTTGCGCATCCGAAAGCTCGAGGCAATACTTGATCTCGTCGGCCGTGTAGCGGAAGTTGAGCGGCACAGCCATACAGCCCGCCTTCAAAATGCCGAAGTAAATCGGCAACCACTCCAAGCCATTCATGAGGAGAATCGCGACCTTCTCGCCCTTCTTGAAGCCGCGGCTCAAAAGGAGATTCGCAAAGCGATTCGCCTTCTCATCGAATGCGCGCCATGTCATCTCGCTCCGAAACGCCTCAATGGAAGAACTCTCAATGAGCGAATATTCGCGCCATGTCGTATGGTGCGCTTCCAGCTCTTGCGGATTGATCTCAACGAGCGCGACGTCGTTCGGCCACTCGCGCGCGTTGCGTTCCAAAATCTCAACAACGGTCTCGAATGATGTCTCCATTTTTCTCTCCCTTTCCTGTTTCTCTTAAAATGCCGTCAGAGCGTGGCCTTCGCCCACGCGAGATCTGCGAGAGCGTTCTTTGCCTCTTGTGCAACACGCGGATCTTCCGCCACCTTCAAAAATGCGTACTTCCTTTCTGCCTCATCAATACGCTTCAGAACGCGCGATCGAACGTGCGCGTCCTTCTTCGCATCCAAGGTGCGCGCATCCTTCACCGTCTCAGCGAGGCGCACAAGCGCGACAAGGGCCTTCAAATGGGGTGTCTTCGCAAGCGCGTCAAGCCGCGCCGCGTAATCGCGTGCCTCCTCGGGGTGCGCCTTCTGAAAGGCCGCATACCGAATCGTTGCGTGCGCGGGCAGATTCTCAAGTTCAAAATTGAGAAGCGCGCGAAAGGCCACCACCGTCGGCGGCGCGGCGAAATCCGTAAGCGCCGTGACGAGCGCCTCCGTCGCCGCGTTCACGTCCGCGCCCGAATAGACGATGCGCCCCGTTGCGTCAAAGAGGACAAGTGGCGATAGGGGCGCGCCGTCTCGCGTTGCCGCCGCGTAGACGGGGAATGTCACGCCTTGAGGCGCAGAGGCATACGCGCCCAAAAGGACAAACGACTTCGTCTTGAAACTCGACCAGACTTCCTCCAACCGTTGCGCGTCATCCACCGCACGCGAAAGAAGGATGACCTTCCCCGTAAGATAGCCCGCGCGACACATGCGCCCCGCAATATGATTCTCGTCGTCAAGGTTTCGCCACGTGTCGGCACGCAAAGATGGTGCCGTGATGATGACGGCCGCGAGAAGTGCGAGAGCGAGGCGCGCACGCCACATTAGGCGAGCGCCTTTGTGAGAAGCGGAATGACGCGCTCAAACGAAACGCCGTACCAATGTTCCGGATCGGTCGCCTCAATGGCCGCGCAGACGATATCGGCCGCAAGCGATGCCGCCTCGACAGCCGTCTTGCCGCGCAGAACCGCGCCCGCAAAGACGGAGGCGAAGACATCGCCCGTGCCGTGTGCGCTGCGGGGGTTACGAGGGTTGAAGTCGTAGGTGATCGTCTTTCCGTCCGAGACCGCCGTGCCGAGAAGACCGACATCAAAGCTGACGCCCGTCAGGACGACTGTCTTCGCACCGAGCGCATGAAGACGTTTCGTGAGCGAGGCGACATCCGCCTCATTCAGACTCTTCAGATAACGCCCAGGCTCATCGCCCACGAGAAGCGCGGCTTCGGTGAGATTTGGAAGAAGGAAATCCGCGCCCGCGCACAGGCGCGCCATCTTTGATGGAAAGTCGGGCGCGAAACCCGCGTAGAGCGTGCCATTATCGGCCATCGCGGGATCAACGAAGCGCAACGCGCCGTCACGGGCGCACGTCTTCATAATTGAAAGGATTGGGTCAATATGGCTCTCACAAACGTAGCCCGTGTAAAACGCATCAAAGCGAATATCCTGCTCAATCCACTTCGCCTCAACTTTTTTAAGCTCGCTCGTCAAGTCAACGAAACTCCACGTTTTAAAGCCGCCCGTGTGGTTTGAGAGGATGGCGGGCGGCAGAATGGCGCACTCAACACCGCAAGCGCTCACGAGCGGGAGCGCGACCGTCGTGGAGCACTGCCCCACGCAGGAAATATCTTGAATCGTTAGAAGCCTTTTCATCGCATCTTTCTCTTTCACTTAAATGAGGGAGAGGAACTCCTGTCGAACCTTCTCATCAGCGCGGAAGGAGCCAAGGACTGCACTCGTCGTCATCTCGCTGTTCTGTTTTTCAACACCGCGCATCATCATGCACAAATGCTTGGCGCGAATGACGACGCCGACACCCTCTGCGCCCGTCTCGGCCATGACGGCGTTTGCAATCTCTTCCGTGAGACGCTCCTGAATCTGAAGACGGCGCGCGTACATGTCAACAATGCGCGCCAGTTTTGAGACCCCCAGCACCTTCCCCTTTGAGATGTAGCCAATGGAGCAACGGCCGTAAAACGGCAACAGGTGATGCTCGCAAAGGGAGTACATTTCGATATCCTTCAAAATCACCATGTGGTTCGTGCCCGACTTGAAGTAGGCCTGATTCACGACCGTCTTCACGTCCTGACGCAAACCGCGCGTCAAATAGGTCATCGCCTTCGCGACCCGCATGGGCGTCTTCTGAAGCCCCTCGCGCTCAGGATCTTCTCCGAGTTCAATTAGAATTTTTCTCACGAGCGCGGCGAGCGCCTTCTCGTCGGGCTCTCGCTTCGTTAGCCTTTTCATCGTCTTCGTGACCTTCTTCATGCCCTTTTCCTACCGACTTGACAGCGCCAGGCGAATCGCCTTCTCAACATCCTCCACCTCAGGATGCTTCGCGAGAACATCGGCGACCATCTTTGAACACGTCTCCTCGTTGAAGCCGAGCGCGCGCAAGGCAGCAATCGTGTCGGCGACAACAGCCTGACGCTCGGGCTTCAGCGATGAGCCGAGAGCCTGCGCTTCCAGTTTTGAGACCTTGTCTTTTAGTTCAATGCAAATCTTCTCGGCCGTTTTCTTGCCGACACCCTTCACGGCGGAAAGTCTCTTCGCGTCGCCCGCGGCAATCGCAAGCGCAAGTTCGCCCGCCGAGACGCCCGAGAGAATCGCAAGGGCCGTGCGCGGCCCCACACCAGAAACCCCAATTAGTTTCCTGAACATCTCGCGCTCATTCGCCGTCGCAAACCCAAAGAGGATCTCATCATCCTCGCGCACGATATGCGCGGTGAGAAGTTTAGCCTCCTCCCCCTCGCGCGGAAGTTTCTCGTAAGTTGAGATGGGAATGAGGAGTTCATAGCCAACCCCCGACGCATCAAGAATCGCGCTTGTCGGTGTCTTTTCGACCAAAATTCCTCGGATAAATGAAATCATATCCCTCTATTATACCACACCTATGAACGATCCGATAAACGTGTCGGCTCGCTCGCGAAGCGCGTACAAGCGAGAACGTGATCGTGGCCGGTGGAATCGGAAAGGCGATGCACGAAGACGTGAGGCTCAACCTCCACGCTCTCCGCACGCACGATTTCGCCGACCCGCGTCTCGGAGCGATAGACGATTTCAAAATCCGTGCAAAAGCCTGCGGGCACCGTCTCAAGAAGCCATGAAACATAATGAACGTTGTTGACATGGCCGTTGAGGTCAATGTCGCTGCGGCGTGCGCGAAACGTCTGCGCGTCAGATGTCGTCTCCGTGCAGGTCCAGCGCAATTTTGTAAAGGGCGCGTCTTCGAGCACGCGCGTAGATCCCTGCGCAAGGGCAAGAACCGTTTCGGGGATAGGCACGATGCGGCGCGTCGCAAGATCAATGAGCATCCACTCGCTCGTCGCCACACCGATTTGCGCGCCCGTGTCGTCGCAGAGCCTAAACTCGCGCGTCGCAGCCACGCGCCGCCCACCGCTCGGCCACGTGACAACATGCACAGTCTCCTCCCATTTCGGATAGCGCGTCATGCAAACGCGCAAGCGCGTCAACACCCACGAGATATTCTCACCCTCCGCCATAAAGTTTGTGCGCGAGAAAGCCAACGCCTCCGCATTCATACTGGCTGCTTCCTGCAAATAATTGCAAAGGGTCGGTAATGTCGCAACGCCATCGGGTCCGCACTCGTATGTGCGCACCCTAAAATCATACTCGCCTCGAGAGCCCTGTTCCATTTTTGATTCCCCCTTCATTATCGAATATTACTCGGTTACTCACTGTCCTTCTGAAGATTCAGGGCGATCGCCTCTTCAAGATCACGCGTGACACGTACCGCCGCCGCGTGCGCGCTCTCTCCAGGTCTCACCTCGGCGCGAAACGGCGCGCGCGCGTGAAACGAATAGACGACCGTCTTTTCGCCCATGTCAAAGAGCGGCTGTCCCTTCGCAAGAATACGGCGCGAGAGACAAAGACCCATCGCAACAAGCGGCGCGCCCGTGCGGAGGGCGAGTTGCGCCGCGCCGCGCCGGAAGGAATGAAGCCCTTCCTTTGGCGAGCGCGTCCCCTCGGGAAAAATAAGGATATTCCAACCGTGCTCAAGATAGGGCCGCGCCTCATCAAGAAGACGCGCGTCATCAAAAAGCGAGGTCGCGCGGACGATGCGCCCAAGGGCGAAACTTGAGCGAAGAGGCGACTTCGCAACATAAAGCGTCTTTGGAAAAAGCGCGACAAAAAGGACAACATCAATGAGCGAGGGGTGATTCGCGACGATGATCGCGCCGTGTGGGCTTTCAACATCGCCGCGCACGACGCGAATGAGGCGCGTTTTCTCAAAAAGCCACACGAGCGGTCGCCAAATGGCGCGAACGAGCGGCTGGGCGCCTTCGGGGCGCGAGAAAACGAGCATGAGCGGCGAAAGAAGAATCGCGCCCACGGCGAAGGCAAAGCCGAAGAGGACCGCAAGAGAGCCGCGCAGAAGCCTAATCGCCGTCGAAGCCATAGAGACAAGAGAAGCCGTGCCCGCCATCCGTTTCTTCAGCGTAGACAAACAGGGTCGGCGTCTCGGCGGGGAGAAGCGCCTCCAAAAGGCCGACGCGAACGGTTTCACGCCCGGCGGCAACAGACGTGTAAGGCGCGATGTTCTTCGTAAAGACGCTCCAAAGCCCAGGCGCGGCGTTATAGACAGACGCGCTGAAGCGATGCGGTGAGGCGGTGCCATCCGTATGAAAATCTTCAACCGTGCGGCGCGTGAGCGTATCTTCGCCGTCGCGACTTGCGAAGACAACGCGCTTCGGTGTCGGCAGCGTCTCGTCAAAGTGCGCGAGAAAGAAGAAAATCCGTTGCAGAGGCGAGAGGCGACGACGCAAAAGCGGCGGCACGAACGAGACATCCGCCTCGTTGAGCGACTGAACGCGCCGCATGCCGAGTAGACGAGCTTTTTTCATGTGCGACGAAAAACAAGCGAGGTGTTGATGCCACCGAAGGCAAAATTGTTGCTCATCACATACTCGGTTTCAAGATGCCGCATATCGCCCATAATAAAGTCGTGCTCACCGCAGGCGGGGTCGGGCGTGACAAGGTTGAGGTTCGGGGCGAAAAGACCGTGGCGCATCATTTCAATCGTCATGATGGCCTCAATCGCACCACACGCGCCGAGCGTATGCCCCGTGTAGTTTTTAATCGTGCTCACGGCGGGGCGCGAGGCGCCAAAGACGGTCGCCATCGCCGTCCCTTCTGCGACATCGCCTCGATCGGTCGCCGTGCCGTGCGCATTGACGTAGCCAATCGCCTCCGGCGAGAGGACCGCATCCTGAAGCGCAAGGCGCAAGGCCGCCGCCATCGTCTCGGCATTCGGCTGGGTGACGTGGCGTCCATCGGTGTTTGTACCAAAACCCGCAACCTCCGCGAGAATGGTCGCGCCACGCGCAAGCGCATGGTCACGCTCCTCCAAGATGAGCGTCGCCGCGCCCTCGCCAATCACAAGCCCGTCACGGCTTGAATCAAACGCACGCGGCGTGGCCTCGGGTGTTTCATTACAACGCGACGTTGCAAAGAGCGTATCAAAGACGGCGACCTGTGTGACGGAAAACTCCTCCGCGCCGCCCGCGATCATGACATCCTGCTGACCGAAGCGAATGGCCTCGCACGCCTCGCCGATTGCGAGCGAACCCGACGTGCACGCCGTTCCCGTCGGCAAAAGTCGCCCCGTTGTCCCGAAATGAACGGAGAGATTCACGGCGCAGGTCTGCGGCATCATCTTGATGTAGGTTGAGCTCGTCACGTTCCGCACCTCGCGGTTCATGAGAATCGAGAAGAAGTCGGCGTTCGCCTCAACGCCACCCGAGCACGAGCCGTAAGCAACGCCGCAACGACCCGCCTTGAGAATGGGCGAATCGGTAAGCCCGGCCTGAGCGATGGCCTGCTCGGTCGCATCGAGCGCCATTTCCGAAACAGGGCTCATCGTGCGCACAATCTTACGTGTATAGCGCGCGGGGCGCGTCCATTTTGCGGGTGCCCAGAGGTGCGTCTGAAGCCCCTTATAGGTCATGAGATCCGCCGAGACCTCAACACAATTTTTCTTTGTCTGAAGGTGCTCAAAGGCCGTCGCGACATCATGGCCGAGCGAACTGACAATTCCCATTCCCGTGACAACGACGCGCCTCATTTCAGAACATCCCTCCGTTCACATTCAAGACCTGCCGCGTCACATAAGCGGCCTCATCAGAAAGAAAATAACGAACCGCCCCCGCGACCTCCTCGGGGCGACCAAAGCGCCGCATCGGGATCGCCTTTAAGACCTCCTCGGCAAAGACGCCCTCAATCATCTCCGTCTCAACAACGCCCGGCGCGATGCAGTTGACCGTGATCCGACGGCGCGCGAGCTCCACCGCGAGCGACTTCGCCGCGCCAATAAGCCCCGCCTTCGCGGCCGCATAGTTCGTCTGGCCGCGATTGCCAATCACGCCCGAGATTGACGAGATGACGACGATGCGCCCGCCCTGTCGCGCTTGGACCATAGGCAGGACGAGAGGCTTTAGGACATTGTAAAACCCGTCAAGGTCCGTCCGAAGGACGCGATCCCACTGCGCATCCTCCATCGCGGGGAACGCATTGTCATCGGCAATACCCGCGTTAAGAACGATGCCATAGGGTGCGCCGTGCTCGGCCACGAACGCGTCCAACGCCGCCTTCGCCGCCGCGCGGTCGGCGACATCGAAGACGAGGTCGGTGCCGCCCGACTTCACCGAGTGCGTGACAACCGAATAACCGTCGGCGCGTAGCGTCTCGGCAATCGCCTTGCCGATGCCGCGGCTTGACCCCGTCACGATGACCGTCTTATTCATAGGCTTCAAGTTTCTCCTCTGTCATGTCGCCCGAAGGTTGGTATGCCGTCATCGTCGCGCGCGCGGCGAGCACACCCGAGGAAGACGAAACCGTGCAGTCGAAACTGCCAAACGACTCATCTTCGTAGGTGCATGAGGCGGTCACCGTGTAACGCTGACCACGGGCAAAAAAAGGAATAAATGTCTCAAATTTGCGTGAGCCCAGAACAAAGCCGATTTGTGCAGAAAGCCCCCGCGCCGCGCGGAGGCGACCGACGACAAGGGCCATCGCCTGCGCCATATATTCGAGCGCCACACACGCTGGGACACCCTCGGCCTCACAGAACGGCGACGAGGCCTCAATATCAACATACGCCGTGACGCGCATCACGTCATCACCCGATTCGTCGTAGCCGCTCAAGAGGATCATCGGGCTCTTCTGCGGCAGGAGGCGTTCAAGATCTGTCATGCGTCCCCCTTTCGCGCGCGAGAGAGGATAAGGCTCGCGTTACTTCCACCGAAGGCGAATGCATTTGAAAGAATCGTCTGAACAGGCGTCTTGTCACCAACGCTCGGAATTGGGAATGGCGCGAGGTTAAGATCAATGGGCGCATCAATGACGTGCGGCGGAAGTCCCCTTCCTCGCTGAAGCGCAAGCGCCGAGAGCGCGGCTTCAACAGCCCCCGCCGCGCCCAGGCAATGCCCCGTTAAAGGCTTCGTGGAGGAAACAGGAATCTGGTCACCAAAAACGCGCCGAACGGCCGCACATTCCATCGCGTCATTATAGCGCGTCCCCGTTCCATGTAAGTTGATATAGTCAATGCGAGAGGGCGAAAGCCCCGCATCCTCAAGGGCGAGGCGCATCGCGCGCTCCGCGCCGCGCCCTTCGGGATCGGGCGCAGTGAGGTGATAGGCATCAGATGACTCGCCCACGCCCAGAAGAAGAATGTCATCTGGGGCGCGACTCTCGCCAAGGCGGCGCATGACAAAGAGGGCCGCGCCTTCGCCTAAATTGATGCCGTCGCGCGCGTCAGAAAGCGGCTTCGTGTACCCCGCAGCAAGCGACTCAAGTGAATGAAAGCCTTCAATCACGGTGCGCGTCTTTGCGTCCGCGCCACCCACGATGACGGCATCGCAAACACCCGCTTCAAGAAGACGGCGCGCCGACATGAACGCTTTCGCACTCGACGAGCACGCCGTGGAAACGCTGTAGGCGGGGCCCTTCACCCCCCAGACTTCGCGTAGGCGCTCGGCTGGATAAGCCATATCAATCTTGTCGGGCTTATCCGTAAACTCCTCCATCGTTGAGTTACTCGTCCCGACAACCGCGCCGACTTTTCGCGGATCAACCTCTGCGTAGAGCGCCTTCCAATCAAGTTGACGCGCGGCCGCATCAAGAAGCGCGGCGACACGCGTTGGCGCGGACGCAAACCCATCAGGAGTAAGCGCGGCAAAGCCAAAAAAGGAAGTCTCGCCTCCTGCGAGCGAGATTTCCTTCATGTTCGTGCGCGAGCCGAGAAAAAGATTCTTTTCGCTTTCTTCTTTCCCGCAACCAAGCGCCGAGACGAGACCGAAGTCCGAAAGGGAGACGGCGCTCACTTCTTGCCGTAGCCGCGCAATTTTTCGTAGCGCATCTCAAGAAGTTGCTCAACGGGAATCTTCTTCAATTCTCGAATCGCCTTCAAGACGGCTTTCTTTACGTTCGCAATCGCCGTCTTATGATTCTTTTGCGCGCCACCCGCGGGCTCTTTGACAATCTCATCAATCGCCTTCAACTGAAGAAGATCAGGGGCCGTCACCTTGAGCGCCTCAGCCGCCTCAGGTGCCTTCTTGCCGTCACGCCAAAGAATGCCTGCGCATCCCTCGGGGGAAATCACCGAATAGACCGCGTTCTCCATCATGAGGATACGATCACCGACGGCGATCGCGAGCGCGCCGCCCGAACCGCCTTCACCCGTCACGACAACAACGATTGGCGTAGCGAGACGCGAGAAGAACTCAAGGCTCTTCGCAATCGCCTCGGCCTGACCGCGCTCTTCCGCCTCCTTGCCTGGATAGGCACCGGGCGTGTCAACGAAGGTGACAACCGGCAACGCGAAGCGCTCGGCGAGCTTCGCAAGACGCATCGCCTTGCGATAGCCATCGGGATTCGCCATGCCGAAGTTGGAGGCCATATTCTCCTCAACCGTCGCGCCCTTGTTGTGTCCGAGAACGAGGCACTTCTCGCCGTCAATCGTTGCGAAGCCCGCAACGAGACCGCGGTCGTCGTTCACGAGGCGGTCGCCATGAAGTTCCTCAAAATCCTCGCACATCCCAGCGATGAAGTCTTTCAGGTGCGGGCGCTTCGGGTCGCGCGCGATCTTCACCTTATCAAACGCCGTCATTGTCTTGCCAGCCATGTCTCTTCTCCTTGAAAGTCTTTAAACGCCGAAATAGCCGAGCATCTTCGCGATGAACGCCTTGAGATTTTTACGCTCAACGACGCGGTCAATGAAGCCGTGCTTCTCGAGATACTCGGCCGTCTGGAAGTCATCAGGAAGCTTCTGGTGAATCGTGTTCTCAATGACGCGACGCCCCGCGAAACCGATGAGTGCCTTCGGCTCCGTCACGTTGATGTCACCGAGCATCGCGAACGAAGCCGAGACACCGCCCGTCGTCGGGTCGGTGAGAACGGAGATAAAGGGAAGCCCCGCCTCTTTCAGCCGCGCGATCGCGGCCGACGTCTTCGCCATTTGCATAAGCGAAAGAATACCCTCGTGCATGCGCGCGCCGCCTGAGGCCGAGAAAATGACGAGCGCACGGCGCTCGGCAATCGCTTGCTCACACGCGCGGGCGATGCGTTCACCCGTGCCCGTGCCGAGCGAACCACCCATGAAGCCAAAGTCCATCACGCCCAGCATCGCGGGATGCTTGTCAATGGTGCACGCGCCCATCACGATGGATTCGGTCTCGCCCGTCTTCGCAATCGTGGCCTCAACCTTCTCTTTGTAGGCCCCCGTCGCATCATGGAACGCGAGGTGATCCGAATAGGAGATCTCGCGGAAGACCTCCTTGAACGAACCCGCGTCTGCAATCTGCGCAATGCGCTCACGGACAGGAAGCCGCCCGTGGTAATTGCACTTCGAGCAAATTGAATTATTTTTCTTCCAGACCGACTTCTCGAAGTGGCTCTTGCACTTCGGGCAAATCGCCCAGAGCGCCTTCGCCGGCGCGATGGCCACCTTCTCCTTCTTTGGCTCAAACCAACCCATGACTTTTTCTCCCTTAAACTTCCTGCGGCATCGGCGCGAGCGTCTCAAAGTCCGCCGTCGACCCCATGTAGCCCGACTTGACGAGTTCCAACTCCGCGCGGACACGCGGCAGCGCAACCTGAAGCCAGAACTCAAGCGCGGCCTTCTTGGAAGCCTTCTTCTCGGAGGCCTTCACGAAAAGCGCGGCCACGACGAGCCAAATGCCGACATCGACGAGTTTGCGCGCGGAAAGGTCATGGTAGGTCTTCGCATCTTCATGCGCCTTCATGCCTTCAATCGTCGCGGCAAGATCGTCAAGGAGTGCGGACATGCGCGGATGGTTCGCACGCCAGCCCTCGCCCAGAATGTCGTCGATGACATCCTTCACGAGCCCACCCGTCACGCCCGCGACGGCGGCAACGACTTGCAATTGCGAGGTACCCTCGTAGATCGTCGCGATGCGGCTGTCGCGCAAGTAGCGCTCACACGGATAGTCTTTCATGAAGCCCGAACCGCCGAGGACGCTAATCGCGCCCTGCGCGTTGCGCATCGACATTTCCGAGCCGTAGTACTTCGCCATCGGCGTCAGCATCTTGTTGAACGCGGCGTATTTCTTGAGGCGTGTGCGCACCCCCGCCGCCTCGCTCGTCCCCTTAAGCGCAGCGAACTTGCGCGTCAGCCCCGCCTCCAGATCGACGTTCTTGGAGGCGTAGTAGGTGAGAAGGCGCGAGGCCTGCAACTCAACGCTCATCGTGCTCATGATTTCGCGCAACGCGGGGAAGTGGTCAATCGTCACACCGAACTGCGCACGGCTCGCGGCGTATTCGCGCGCGGCGCGCAAGGCGGCCTCGCCAATGCCCGTGCCCTGTGCGGCGATACCCATACGCGCGCCGTTCATAAGCGACATGACGTAGGTGATGAGGCCGCGCTTACGAAGGCCAATCAACTTCGCGGGCGCTTCGGTGAAGACCATCTCGCACGTCGGCGAGCCATGGATACCCAGTTTGTTCTCAAGCCGACGCACCTTCACCCAGGGGCCCTTCTCAACGAGCAAGCAGCTAAGCCCGCGCCCGTCCGAGAACTCGGGCTCGGTGCGCGCGAGGACGAGCAGCACCTCGCCGCAGCCGTTCGTGATGAAGCGCTTGACGCCGTTCACAAACCAGTTGCCGTTCGCGTCCTGATAGGCCGTCGTCTTCACACTCTGAAGATCCGAGCCGGCATCGGGTTCCGTGAGAACCATCGCGCCCGTCCACTCGCCCGAGACGAGGCGCGGCACGTATTCCTTCTTGATCTCCTCGTCGGCGAACTGATTGATCGTCTCGGCGATGCCCTGAAGGCCAAAGAGGTTCATGAGCGAGGCGTCGCCGCGCGAGACGATGTCATTGCAAGCCGTGAGCACCGTGCCCGGCATGTTGAGGCCGCCGAGGTAATAGGGAATGGTCACACCCATCAACCCCGTCTGACCAAAGAGGTCAATCGCGAGCTTCATCCCAGGCGCGCGCGTCACCGAGCCGTCCTCGTTCAGCGTGTTGCCAACGCGGTCGGTCTCTTCAGCGAGCGGCGCGATGCGGTTGGCCATAATGTCACCACAAAGCGAAATCGCGCGCTTGTAGTTATCAATCGCCTCCTCCGCGCTCTTCGGCGCGAAGTCATATTCCTTCGCGAAGCGGAAGTCCTCCTCAAAGAGGGTCGCGACCTCTGAAAGGTCCAGAAGGTCGAGCGTGTCTGCGATGTCCTGATTGTCTGTGTAGAAGTTACCCATGGTCTTAGCCTTTCGCGCGAATCGCCTTGATGAGCTTCGGGAGGACGACGTTCAGATCGCCCACAATGCCGTAGTGCGCCACCTGAAAGATTGGCGCGTCCTTGTCCGTGTTGATCGCGATGATCTTCGCCGAGTCTTGCATGCCCGCGAGGTGCTGCACGGCCCCCGAGATGCCGCAACTGATGAAGAGCGCTGGGCGCACCGTAACGCCCGTCTGACCAATCTGACGCTCGTGCTCGCAGTAGCCCAAGTCCACCGCCGCACGTGAGCCGCCAACCGCGCCACCGAGAAGCGTGGCGAGCTCATGGAGAAGTTTGAAGTTCTCCTTCGAACCCACGCCCGCACCGCCTGCGACGATGATGCGCGCACCCTTCAAGTTGACGGATGAGACCTTGCGAAGAATCTCAACAACCTCAACGGGAATTTCAACGCCCGCGAGATGCGCATCGTGAACAACGACATCAGGCGTCATTGAAGCACGCGAAGACTTTTCCGTCTCATCCAACGCCTTCATGACACCCTCGCGCACCGTCGCCATCTGCGGCCAATGGCGCGCGTTGACGATTGTCGCGATGATGTTGCCGCCGAACGCGGGACGAATCTGATGGAGGACGTTCGTAAACGTCTCCTTCGTCTTCTTGTCTTCAAAGTTTCCAATCTGAAGATCCGTGCAGTCGGCCGTCAGCCCGCACCGAAGCGCGGAAGCAACCGAGGGCGCGAGGTCGCGACCCATGTGCGTCGCGCCGAAGATCACGATCTGCGGCGCACATTCCTTCACGAGTTCCACGAGCGAATGGCGGTAGGCCTTGTTGCGGAAGACCTTGAGCGCCGCGTCATTGAGGACGTGCACCCGATCCGCGCCGCCTGCCGTGAGCGAGGACGCGAGAGTCGAAAGCCCCTTCTCATCGAACGCGCCCATCAAGACCGCGCCGACCTTGACATTCAGTGTCGCGGCGAGCTCGCGCGCCTTGCCAAGCAACTCGAAGACGATGTCGGAGAGGCGCCCTTCTTCCTGCTCCGCGAAGACCCAGACTTCACCTTTATTTCGTTCCATAGCGATTGTCCGTTAGACGTTTTGAGTTTTTAGCCGATTGTGTGGTCTGCCACGAGTTCCGCGACAAGACCCGCAAGGCCTTCGTCGGTCGGAGCGACCTCCTTGAACGCGCCGCCCGCGAGGACGACGGACTCAATCTTGTTGACGCTCGTCGGCGAGCCGGCGAAGCCGCAACGCGCGTCCTCGCAACCAATCGCCGCGCAGTCGAGAATCTCGGGCTCGGCGTTTTTATATTTCATAACACGGCGCATCCGATAAGGGCGAAGCTCGCCGAACTTCTCGGTCACGGTGAAGAGCGCGGGGAGCTTGGCGCGGCACGTCTCAATGCCCGTACCAATGTCGCGCGTCGCGATGGCGACATTCCCCTCCATTTCAAGTTTCTCAAGGTACGTGACGACCGCGCAATCGAGCTTCTCGCCAATCTGCGGGCCGACCTGCGCCGTGTCGCCGTCAATCGCCTGACGACCGCAAAAGACGAGATCGGGATTAAATTTCTTCACGGCCTGCGAGAGAATGTAACTCGTCGCAAGCGTATCCGAACCGGCCGCCTTACGATCCGTGACGAGGACGGCGCGATCCGCGCCGCACATCAACGCCTCGCGCAAAATCGCCTTCGCGGCGGGGAGACCCATCGTGATGACGGTCACCGTGCCACCATACGTCTCTTTGACCCAGAGCGCCGCTTCAAGGGCGTTCTTGTCCTCGGGGTTGAAGATTGCGGGTAGGGCGGCGCGATTAATCGTGCCATCCTCCTTCATCGCCGCGCCAGTCACCTGTTTCGTGTCTGGCACCTGCTTGATGCAGACAATGCAGTTATATCCGTTCATACTTATGTATTATACCATATCGGAGCGTAGAATGGTGAAAAGTCGCCAAAAAGTCGCGCCGAGGGGTGGCGCGTTATCGCACGGACTTGAGAACCGAATAGCCGCGGCGCGGGATGATCTCAACCGCCGAGAAGAATCGCTTCTGAACAGGCTCAAGCCCCGCCGCATTCTTGCACACGCTGTAGCACACACCGCCAGGCTTTAAGGCGCGGCGCGCCGTCTCGAGAAAGACATCCGCAATGCGGTAATCGGAATAATAGGGCGGGTTTCCGACAAAGATATCAAACGTGCCGTCCGTCTCCTTCGGTGTTCCATTGTCCGAAAGAAGAAGAGTTGTCGCATCACAAAGGCCGAACGCCTTCGCATTCACCTCCGCCGCCTCAAGAGCGCGCGTATGCGAATCAACAAGCGTCACCGAAATCGGCGAAGAGAACCGCGTCGCAATCAACAGCCCCACAAGCCCACACCCGCAGCCCATATCCAAAAGAGAAAGGCGGCGTTCCCCAGCCCTCGCGCCCCACGTCTCCTCCAAATCTCGGCAAACAACCTCCGCGAGCGCAAGCCCACCCTCATCAAGGCGACGATGGCAAAAACAACCTGGGAACGATGTAAAGAGAAGCTTCGGCCCACCTGGAACACTCGCCGGCCACTTCGCCGAGAAGTCTCGGACGCGCTTGGGGTCGTCCTTGACCTTGTTCAAGAGATCATTGCGGTCGCGCTCGCGACCCACGAAATCAAGATGGAAGTGAGGCGCACGAAGGTTGCCCCCGAGAAGAATTGAAATCTCCTGAAGAAGATCGAGCGAAAGCTCTCCGCTCATCAACTTCGGGCCCGTCTTGAAAAAAATCTCGTCCCACGGCCCTTCAGGCAGGTGCGCCGTCGTCACAACAGGAACCTTCCAGACGGTTTCAATCGCATGCGCGTGATAGATATCAAGCGCGTGGCAGAGGCAGTCGCCCGAAAGGAGATCCCTTCTAAGATCCGCCGCCTTATAACCGACGAGAAGGCGCTTCATCGCCTACGCGCCCCTCATACGCGGAACGGCCGCCATCAGACGGCGCGTATACTCCTCCTTCGGCGACTTCAAGACCGCCGCGGTCTCACCCGCCTCAACGACGCGCCCCTGATTCATAACGAGAATGCGGTCGGAGAAATGCTGCACAACGCCAATGTCATGCGTGATGAAGAGGAACGAGAGATTCATCTTCGCCTTCAAATCGGCGAGCAAATCGAGCACTTGTGCGCGAATGGAGAGGTCAAGCGCCGAAACGGCTTCGTCGCAAATGAGGACCTCGGGCTTGAGCGCGATGGCGCGCGCAATGCAAATTCGCTGCCGCTGGCCGCCCGAGAACTCATGCGGGTAGCGATCAAGAAAACTCGCCGGAAGCCCCACCTGATCAAGGAGTGTCGCGGCGCGCACACGCGCCTCCTCTCGTGAGCAGAGGCGATGATAGACCATCCCCTCGCTCAAGGTCTCGCGCACCGTATGGCGCGGATTGAGCGAGGCCATAGGATCTTGAAAAACGACCTGCACGCGGCGGTGGTAGTCAAGCGGATTCATCTCGCCGACGGGGCGGCCGTCAAAGAGAATCTCGCCGCCGCACGGCTTCACGAGCCCCAAAATCGCGCGGCTCGTTGTTGACTTGCCACACCCCGACTCACCGACAACACCAAGCGTCTCGCCACGGCGAAGAACGAAGGAAACGCCATCAACGGCCTTCACACATCCAACGGTGCGGGCGAAAACACCCTTCTTGATCGGGAAATGGACCTTTAGGTCGCGGACTTCAAGGATGGGCTGCGTGTTCATGAACCAATCAGGGCAAGCATTTTATCAAGCAGGACAGAACGAAGGCTCTCCGCCTCCGGGAAGAACGCGGCTAACGCGCCAGCGGCTGCAAGCGCAACGAGGAGCGCAGCCAGCGCCGAGAGGAGCGAGCCAAGAATCGCGTCCCCGGGCTGAGCCACGAGGCCGTGAACGAACTTCTTCACAAGAAAGCGCACAAGGCCAAAGACGAGAAGCGCACCGACAATCAGCGCGAGGATCGCGAGCGGACGCGAATGGATTGCCTGAGCAAGGGGAGCCCAAGCAAAGTAACCCGCGAGCGCAGACGTGACGACACCCGCCAAGAACGCGAGCGCGCCCGAGACGCCGATAAAAAGACCGACGACAAGCCCCGCCGCCGACACGGCCAAAATCGTGTAGTCAAGAACGGTCAGATCCATCGCTTACCTCTGCCCTTTCTTCGCGAGGCTCTCGCGATAGGCCTGATAGGCGGCCGCCGTCTTCTTGTCGCCTGCCTTGCGGAGCGCGCGGACGAGGCCAGCGAGAACATCAGCCGAGGTGGGGTCGGCCGCGAGCGCACGCGAATAAATCTCGCGCGCCGTCGCCACCTGCCCGAGGCGCTCGGCGAGTAAACCCGCCTCAACGAATGTCGCAACCGCGCCAGGACGAAGCGCACACGCCCGACGATAGGCATCAAGCGCCTGCTTCTGACCCGCACGCGAGGCATCAGCCTTCAGAAGTGCACGCGCGAGCCCCCGCGCGGCCGGATAAGCGAGCGGATCGGCCTCACAGGCCGCACGATACTCCTTGACCGCCGTCTTGAAAGAATTCTTCTTCCACGCCTTATCCGCACGCGCAAGAGCGGCAACACTCGCCGCACTGTTGCGCCGTGCGACACCTGGAATGTCAGCCGTCTGACGGGCAATGGTCTCCTTGAGCGCGAGGATCGTCGTCTTGCACGTCTTCTGGACGCGCGCATCCATCTCTGGCGAAAGGCGCACGAAAATCTCAAACTGCTCAAGCGCGGCCTCCGCATAGGCGAAAGGCGCATAGCGGTAAAGCGCGCCAAGGTGATAGTGGGCGGCGGGGCTCTTGAAATCAAGGCGCAGGGCACGCAAAAACGAGAGGCGCGCGAGATCGTAGGCATCGCCCGCCATTTGGACGATACCCAATTCTGTCCACGCGCGCGCGCGAAGGGACGCAGGAAGCGCCGCATCTTCGGCAAGCGCGCGGTAAATCCGAGCCGCCTTTTCGTAATCCTTCAAGTGCCAAGCAATCTGCGCGGAAAGAAGACGAACATCGACATCACCGCCCGCAAGCGACTCGGCTTCAAGCGCGTGCTCACAAGCCTCTTGAAGAAGCCCCTGCTGCAAGTTGACAAGGGCCATGTAGACGTGCGCGTCAACATTGGTCGGGTTCGCCTCAAGCGAAGAGGCGAAGAGCGCCTCGGCTCGTTTGACATGGCCAGAGGCCAAAGCCGCCTGGCCCGCCGCGAGTTCTTTTGAGCCGTCCGACGCGCCACACCCCGCAAGGAGGGTGAGCGTGGCGAGGGCGAGAGCTTTAAGCGCGAATGAGTGTGAGATATTCGTCACGCTTCGCCTCCATGATTTCACGCGTCTTGCCCTCAAGGTTGAGGCGCACAAGTGGCTCCGTATTGGACATGCGCACATTCGCCCAGTAGCCCTCTGAATCCCACGCATCGACCGAGACACCGTCCAATTCAAAGACGCGAGCCTTTGCCGCGTAGGAGGCCTTGATCTTCGCGAGGACTTCCGCCGGCGGCGTCACCGTCTTCGTGTTGATCTCGCCCGACTGCGCGTACTTGCGGAGCGGCGCGACGAGTTCGGAAAGTGGCTTGTCACTCGCCGAGACGATGTTCGCAAGCGCAAACGTTGCCATCGCGCTCGATTCGGCCGTTGAGTTCGCCTTGAAGTAGTAGTGACCCGAAAGTTCACCCGCGAAGATCGCGTCGTTCTGGCGCATCTGCTCCTTGATGAAGGAGTGACCAACGCGCGACATCATGGGCCGCCCGCCCGCCGATGCGATCACCTCCTCGCAGACCTTTGAGGAGCGCAAATCGTAGAAGCACGCCGCGCCCGGGTTGGACGCGAGCAAATCCTTCGAGATGAGCGCGGTCACAAAGTCCATCGGGATGACCTCGCCCTTCTCGTCCACGAAACCCGCGCGATCCGCATCGCCGTCGTAGGCAACGCCAAAGGCATACTTGCCGGGATTCGCCTTGATGAGATTCTGAAGGTCGCGAAGCGTCTCAACATGAAGCGGGTTCGCATCGTGATTCGGGAAGTTGCCATCGAAGTCGCCGTAGAGCGCATCGTAGGTAATCATTGAGTCCTTGAAGGCAACCGACTCGGCGATGCCCATACCATTCGCAAAGTCGAGCGCGAGATGGAGAGGCCGCTTCAAGTGGGCGAACGTCTTCGCGTGCGCGGCATAAGCGGCCGAAACATCCACGCGCTCAATCGTCCCCGTCCCCGTGGGCGCCTCCGTTGTCTGAATGCCCGCATACAACTTCTCAATATCCTTGATGCCCGTCGCGCCCGAGATCGGCACGGCATTCGCCTTGCAAAGTTTGCAGCCGTTCCACTCCTTCGTATTGTGCGAGGCGGTAATCATCACCGAGCCGTCGGCCTTCAACGAGGCGTTCGCGAAATAGCTCATCGGCGTTGAGGCAAGCCCAATGTCAACAACATGAACGCCCTCGTCCACAAGCCCCTTCGCAAACGCCTTAAAAAGCGCGGGTGACGACGTACGGCAGTCGCGGGCAACGACAACCTTCGCACCCTTGTTCGTGAAGCCGCAGAAGCGCGCATAGGCGCGTGCGATGCGATAGAAATCGTCATCACACACGTCCTCGCCGTAGATGCCGCGGATGTCATAGGCCTTGAAAATACTCATCTCTTTATTCTCTCTTTCTTTTTCGTAAAATCGCGTTTACTCCATCGCGCCATCACTTGTTGCGCAACGCCGCCTGCGCCGCCGCAAGACGCGCGATCGGCACGCGATACGGCGAGCAGCTCACGTAGTCAAGGCCGAGGCAGTGGCAGAACTCAACCGACGTCGGGTCGCCGCCGTGCTCACCGCAAATGCCGCAGTGAAGTTTCGGGCGGACGCCGCGACCAAGGCGGATGGCCATCTCCATGAGTTTGCCAACGCCCTCTTGATCGAGCTTTGAGAACGGGTCATTCTCAAAAATCTTCTTGTCGTAGTAGGCCGAGAGGAACTTGCCTGCATCATCACGCGAGAAACCGTAGGTCATCTGCGTGAGGTCATTCGTACCAAAGCAGAAGAACTGCGCCTCTTCGGCAATCTTGTCGGCCGTCAACGCCGCACGCGGAATCTCAATCATCGTGCCCACCTTGTAGGCGATGTTGACATCGGCGTGCGCGATTTCCTCGTTCGCCGTCTTAACGACGATATCCTTGACGTATTTGAGCTCCTTCGCATCACCCGTCAACGGAATCATGATCTCGGGCTTCACCGTCCACGTACGATGCGCCTTCTGCACCTTCACGGCGGCGCGAATGACGGCCGTCGTCTGCATACGGGCAATCTCGGGATACGTGACGCAAAGGCGGCAACCACGATGCCCCATCATCGGGTTGAATTCCTTGAGTGAATCAATAAGCTCCATAATCTGCGCGACGCTCTTATGCTGCGCCTTCGCGAGAAGTTTGATCTCGTCATCGGCGTGCGGCACGAACTCGTGGAGCGGCGGATCAAGGAAGCGAATCGTGACAGGCTTGCCCTCAAGAGCCTCAAAGAGTTGCTCAAAGTCGTCTTGCTGATAAGGAAGAATCTTCGCAAGCGCAATCTCGCGCTCCTCAACCGTATCGGCGCAAATCATCTCGCGGAACGCCGCAATGCGGTCGGCCTCGAAGAACATGTGCTCCGTGCGGCAAAGGCCAATGCCCTCCGCGCCAAGCTCCTTCGCCTTGCGCGCATCGCGCGGCGTGTCGGCGTTCGTGCGCACGTGGAGCTTGCGGAACTTGTCAGCCCAGTTCATGATGCGGCCGAACTCGCCCGCGATCTGTGCGTCCACGGTCGGAATGACACCATCGTAGATGTAACCCGTTGAGCCGTCAATTGAGATCCAGTCCCCTTCCTTGAAGACCTTTCCACCGAGAACGAACTTCTTATGTTCTTCGTCCATCACGATGTCTTGGCAACCCGACACACAGCACTCACCCATGCCGCGCGCGACGACGGCCGCGTGGCTCGTCATACCGCCGCGCACCGTGAGGATGCCCTCGGCCGCCTTCATGCCTTCAATGTCCTCGGGCGAGGTCTCAAGGCGCACGAGCACCGTCTTCTCGCCATTCTTCTTCCACGCCATCGCCTCGGCCGCCGAGAAGACGACCTTACCGCACGCCGCGCCCGGCGAAGCCGCAAGCCCCCGCCCCTTCGGCGTCGCGTTCTTGAGCGCAACGGCGTCAAACTGCGGGTGAAGAAGCGTATCCAGATTGCGCGGATCAATCATGAGGACGGCTTCTTCTTCGGTGCGCATGCCCTCATCCACGAGGTCGCACGCAATCTTGAGCGCGGCCTTTGCCGTGCGCTTGCCGTTGCGCGTTTGGAGCATGAAGAGTTTCTGATTCTCAATCGTGAACTCCATATCCTGCATGTCGCGATAGTGCTCTTCAAGCGTCTCGCAAATCTTCTGGAACTGCTTGAAGACCTTCGGCATGACCTCGGCCATCTTCGCAATCGGCATCGGCGTGCGCACGCCCGCAACCACGTCTTCGCCTTGCGCGTTCATGAGAAACTCGCCCATGAGCTTCTTCTCACCTGTCGCGGGGTCGCGCGTGAAGGCAACGCCCGTACCCGAGTTGTCATTCAGGTTGCCAAACGCCATCATCTGAACGTTGACGGCCGTACCCCACGAATACGGAATGTCGTTGTCGCGGCGGTAGACGTTCGCGCGCGGGTTGTCCCAGCTGCGGAAGACGGCCTTGATCGCCTCAAAGAGTTGCTCCTTCGCGTCCGTCGGAAAGTCCTTGCCGATCGCCGACTTATACTCGGCCTTGAACTGCGCGGCGAGTGCCTTGAGGTCAGTCGCGGTGAGGTCGACGTCGTTCTTGACGCGCTTCTTTGCCTTCATCTCGTCGATGAGTTTCTCAAAGTGCTTCTTGCCGACTTCCATGACGACATCAGAGAACATCTGAATGAAGCGGCGGTAGCAGTCCCACGCCCAACGCGGATTCTTCGTCTGCTTCGCGAGCGACTCAACAACCGTCTCGTTGAGACCGAGGTTGAGGATCGTATCCATCATGCCTGGCATTGACGCGCGCGCACCCGAACGCACCGAGACGAGCAGCGGGTTCTTCTTGTCGCCGAACTTCTTACCCGCAGAGGCCTCCAGTTTCTTGATGTAGTCAAGCACTTGGCGTTCGATATCCGCGCCGATCTTCTTGCCGTCATCGTAGTAGCGCGTGCACGCCTCAGTCGTGATTGTGAAGCCCTGCGGCACGGGAAGCCCGAGCCCCGCCATCTCGGCGAGGTTCGCGCCCTTGCCGCCCAGAAGCTCGCGCATATTCGCATTACCCTCGGTCTGCCCATCACCAAAGAAATAGACGTACTTCTTCTCTTTCATGCTCATTCTCTTTCATATCCGATGCCGAAAGGCACCGCGTCGTTATTTTCGTTCCTTTTCTTACAGTATATCAAATACGCGCGAACGCCTCAATTGAAAGATTTGCCACCAAATTTGTCAGACGCAGATGACGCCGCCTCAAGGTTTGATAACAAGTTCGCGCGGAGCCGTCTCAGCGAAAATCTCAGGCGCATACATGGCCTCGACACGCACGCCCGGCAGGACGAACGTTCCGGACGAGACCGCACGCACGGCGTAGTAATACGTGAGAGCGCCATCCGCACGCGGCGAAAGCGTGACGGGGCGCGAGAAGACGAGAACGCGATCGTCCCGAATGTCATCGCGCAAAACCCACGTTTGTTTCTTCGCATGCGCGAGAGCGGCAAAGGTTGAAGCGAGGTCTGGGCTGTCCGGCTCAAGTCCCGCCGGGAGCAAATCTTGAATGACGAGATCGGTGATAGAAAGTTCGCAATCTGCCGCGAGTGTGATCGCGCCAATAAGGATATCCCCGCGCGTCACGTTCTTAAGATCGGCCTTCTCACCCTTCATCGTCCAAAATGTGCGCTCAATGGTGATGGCCTGATGCGCATTCGTGATTGACTCAACATTGGGAAGCGACCACGCATCAAGCGAGACGAACGCCGTCGCCTTGCCCGTATTCGCAAGTGTCAACGCCGCGCCACCCGCGACTTCCGTCCGCTCGCCGTTCGGAAGCAGAGCCACCGACGCGCCGTCCTTCGTCACCGTCACCTCCGGCGTGCCTTCTCCGAGCCCCGCCACACGATAGTAGGCGCCAAGCGCATGAAGCGCGGCGGCATTTGCGCGCGTCGTCCCCCAATGGAAGCGCGTGCGGTCGCGCCGCGCCTGCAAATCAAGAACGAGACGCCCGACACGCGGATCTGTCGCATCGATCTCAAGAAGCGCAAGAAGTGCTTCGGCCGCCTCTTCAACATCTGTGGGCGCGAACGCAGTCTCAGAGACAAGTTCGCGCGCGCGCGCCATCTCACCAAGACGAATAAAGCCGCGCGCAAGACGTGCACGCGCGAGCAACGAGAGCGACGCGCGCGCGTCATAAAGGGAAAACATGCGGTCGCGGTTCGGCGCGCGCGCGAGGACGAGCGCCTCGCAAGCCGCCGCGCAAACGTTCGTCTCCCCGCTATACACCCAACGCTGCAAGAAGCGCATCACGCGCGAACGAACGGAACGCGAGAGCGGGATGCCCGCCTCGGAGGCCTCAATGAGGAAGCGCGCCGCATAAGCCGAAACTTCAAGATCCCATGGTTCGACATTGACATCGGGCCACATGGTAAAACCATTTTCGCGCACCATTGAAGCGACACGCGCGACACCGCCCGCCAAGATGGCCGTACGCTCCTCGGCTTTGCTCGTCTCATTCGTTGAAAGGCGCGTGAGAAAGACATCGCCCGTGAGAAGCGGATACAGACGCGAGACCGTTTGCTCAAGGCACCCATACGGATAGTCCGCCAAATAGTCCAACGCGGAAACGAGTTCGGCCGTGGGCGTACCTGACAACAGAAGACGACGGCGTGCAGCATCCGCGAAAGTACCCGAAACGGCGGGCAGGCTCTTTGTCTCGCCCGGCTTCAGAACAATGACCTCGGCGCACTTCGCCCACGAAACAGCAGGACGAATCGGTAGATCCACTGTTTCGCAATGTGTTTCGCCACACCCTGTCGTGCGGAAGGTGATGTGCCCTTCTCCCACGGCGCGCGCGGATGTTGCCGCAAAGCGGAGCGTCTTTGTCTCGTTTGCGGCCAGTGTCACAGAACCTGATGGTGCGCCGTGAATCTGGATTGTGCCATCCGACGAAAGTGCGTAGGAGGCCTGCGATGCCTTCCCGCTTCGATTCACGAGAACGAGCGTAAGGTCAAACTGGTCGCCCGGCGCAACAAAACGGGGCGCATCGCACTGCATAATAAGGCGCGGCGCGACTTTCTTTTTGATGGCGCACGCCCCCGTCCCCACCTTTGAGTAGGCAACAGCGGTGACGCGCACCTCGCCGGCGAATTCAGGCAAATGGAAGCGCACCGTGGCAACTCCATTTGTGAGCGGCACATCCTCCTTCCAAAGGCTCAAGGGCTTAAAGCGGCGCGTTGGGACAGGGCTCACGCGATTAAAGAGATCCGCCGCGCTTCCGCCACCCGTCTTCGCGCCGATCGCCTTCAATGTGCCATCATAGACGGGCAAAACACGGCTAAAGAGATCATAGAGCGGATGACAGCCTTCACGAAGAATGGCAAACGTGGCAATTGGATTCGGCACGGGTTCAGTCGTCAGAAGATGGACGCCCTCGTCAACAACGGTGAGGCAAACACGATCGGCACCGACGGCCGAGATGTTCACATCAAGGGTCGAGCCCCCTTCCGAAGAAGGCGTTGCGACCGCCGCAAGCGTGACAGGAATTTCGGCTCGACGCGGACGAATGGCGAGGGCGGCGATGCCATGCGCGCGCGATGTGAACGCGCCATTTGTCGCCTTGATGGCACGCACAACGCTCACCGCGACATCCACATTCGGCGCCCACGCCGCATCTAGACTCTCCAATTCAACGACACTCGTTGCATTCGTCAACATGAGAACACGCGTTGAAAGAACGTTTTCACGCATCACGGTCAGATACGCCGCGCCCGGGAATGGCGCTTTAATTGTCAGGCGCGGCCGATCACCCTCACGATAGACGTTCTTGTCGGGCATGATGAGGACACGCGCGGGATTTTCAAGCGATGTATGAACCTCTTCGTCTGCCGTATCCGAAATCCAAAACGCGGCGCGGTGCGAAAGGCCGCGCGCCTCGTCTGAGAGAACAAGTTCATAATCGCCTTGCCCCGAAATTGGAAGCGCAAAAGTCCCCTCGCCATTCGCCGCAATCTGGACGGATTCCGCGCAAGGTACGCGCCGCGTCACGCGCGTGGATTCCCACGCGAGCGAGCCGTTGCGCGAACGAAGATTGTGGACATAATCAATCTTCAAAAGTTCAACCTTGAGTTCGCGCGCCTCTGTGTGAAGCGTGCCATCCGGGTTCACCAAAACAACGCGAATTTCTCGCGCGCCCGGCGCCTTGACGATTTGCTTCGGAACATCTGAGCCAATGTAATACGGATAGCGATGAACAATGGCACTCGCGCGAGCATACGCAGCGCGTCCATTCGCCTCCACGACCGCGCCTTGCACGAGAAGACGCATCGCGGCCTTCGGCGCCCCCCACGCCTCATTAAAGGAGCACGCAAAAGTCGCCTCACCGCGCTCATCTGTCTTCGTGGAGGCAAGTTCCGTTTGGTTAGGTTTTAAGCCCAACTCCGCATCTCCAAAACGAAACGCTGAAAAAGCAGTTGGCGCAAACGGTGCGTCCGTGAAAACAACGCGACTTTCTGCCTTCAAGAGTGTTGCAGGGCCTCCGTAGAGATTCTCCGCCTTGACGCGCCACTGAAGATTCGTTGCGTGAAGAGACATATCGGGCAAATCCTCAACCGAGACACGCACGAGCGGCGGGACAAAATCCTCAACCTTCACAACGCGCGACCCAAGCACCTCGCCGCATTCACCAGGAATGGCAAGCTTGACGCGCCACTTCCCCGTCGGTTGGTCAACGGGGAAAACAAAGTCGTCAACGACAAGCGAGCCGAACGCATCCGCGCGGCACGTCTTTGAGACGAGCGTCTTGCCATCAGGCTTCACGAGCGAGACAACAACAGGAAACGAGGTGGGAGCAGAAATCGCGTGATCGCGCAAGAGCGCGTGAACCATCATTCGCTCGCCCGGGCGGTAGATGCCACGATCTGACCAAATGAAGGCTTGTGCCTCGCCAACATCAAGGTAATTTTTGCGCCCCCCACTTGTGAGCGTCTCGTCAATCTCCATGGACGAGCGAAGAGCCATAAAGGTCGCATCCGAGCCGTCCTTTTTCGAGACGACGACGGCGAACGGGATCTCACGCGCATCCCATGACGAGAAAACAAATTCGCCCTCTTCGTTTGTTTCGCCCGTCGCCAGGCAGGCTCGGCTTGCGGCGTAGAGGCGCACATCCAGGCCCGCAAGGGGGCGCCCCGCCGAAAGCGAAGTCACCCAAAGGCGAAGACTCTTTGAATCTTTACGAAGAGAAAGTGCGAGATCGGTGACGCAAACAAGGCGATAATCAAACATGTTTCGCATGCGCCACAAATATTCGCTCTTGCAGTTTGAGTCGCGAACGGAAACGAGATAAATACCATTCGAGACGACGCCCTGTTCCGCGCCAAGTCGCAACACGCGTTTTTCAGGCGTGTTGACCGCAAGGTCCACACGCTCACTCCAGCATGTTGGGGCTTTCGCAAGATCAAACGTGGCTCGGCTGTCGGCGCGGACGCGGTAGACATCCGTATAAACATCTTCCTCACGCGCCAGAAGTTGAACAACATTCTCAGGCAAGACAGACGCAACCGCGCAGTCAATGTTCGTCACGTTCACAAGATTGAGCGCAAGTTCGCGCGCGCCAAACGATGGGAGATAGCGGCCAAAGTCGGCAAAACGGACGCACGTATCGAGATCTCGCCGACAAAAGGTGCGACGAACCTCGTTGGAAAGCGTTGTTCCGTCTGCAAACGGAAATGTGCTCTTGACCGTGACAAGATAATTCGTGCGAAAGAGAAAGTTGGGGCTCGCAAGGCTAACGCGCCACGGCCACCCATACGAAGAATCCGAAAAATCTCCAACCTTGACGGAAAGATTCTCAACCGCAGGTTCAATTGTCACCGACTGAAGGATTCCATCTTGCTTCGGTTCGCGATCAAGATCAATTCGAATCTCGGGGCACGTCTCATCATCAACAAACTCAATCTCCCGAACCCTTCCAGGTTGTGGCGTCGATTCAACCGTGGGTGAGCGCCTCTCATGCCCTGAAAGAATCGTACTCTCTTGTTTCTCAGATGGATTATTTATGACAACCGACTGCGCATTCGTCTCTGCCACACGCGCCGCCGGCGGGCGACCCGTCAAGACATTGCACTCATTCTTTGCGTTAAACGCAAGTATTCGCCAAAAAACAGCGCAAAGTGCAAAGGTAAGAACAACAAGGAGAATTGACTGAATAGCGTTTTTCATATGCCGCAAATTATACCACAACATTTGCGAGAAGAAAATAAAAAAGCCACAAAAAAATTCAGGCGTGACACGCCTGAATTTACAGGCACGTGCCCGCATGTTGACTAAAGGCGTTGGCCACCTTAACTAAAGACGCTTGCCGCCGGCCAAGACTTCTGCGCAGTTGAGGTAATAGGCGCGGATGCGTTCGTAAGCATTGATGATGTCCAGTTCGCCCAAGACGCGCACGGCCGAGCCGGGATCTTCGGGTCCAACACGGCCGAGTTGCGCTTGACGACACTCGCGAATAAACTCGTGAAGATCTGACGACTTCTTTTGAAGAGATTCAAGATTAAAAGGAACACGCGGCGAGCAAATAAGCGGCGTCACCTCAATGGCGAATGCAGCCGTGCGATCATGGACATCGAGAAGAAGCGCCTCCGACACACTGGAAATCTTCTGCCCATTCCGGCGCAACCGCTTCACGACTTTCAATACCTGCGCGCATTCGTCGGAGACCGACTCCAGCTCATCCGTGAGACGCAAAAGACGACGGGCACGCTCCGCCACATCCCACGCGAGGCGCTTTGACATAATCGCGCCCAAGAATTCCGTCACTTCATGCTGAACATTATCAAGAATATCCTCGCGATGAATAATGTGCTTTTCAGGGCCTTCGTCATTCGCCGTTGCGCCAGAAAGAACCTTACGCGCGCAGTTGAGAAGTTCAAGGTTGGACTGCTTCATGAAGTCGACCTCGCAGAGCGCTTGGTCGCAGGCGATGACGGGCGAAATCTTCACGCCGACCTTGAGACAGGAAAGGTGTGGCTTCTCGTTCTCGGGTTGCTTGATGATCCACTCAACGAGGCGGCAGAACGGCTTCACAATCGGGAAGAAAATAAGCCCACGGCAGACGGCAAAGATTGTATCCGTCACGGCGATCGGCGCCATCATGTGCGTGAAGGCCTGGACGCTCTTGCCGGAGACGGTCATCGTCTCGGCAACGTTCCAATTTGGAAAACAGACCTGACCCACTTTGACGAAGAGTGGGAAGAACCAAATGAGGATCGCGCTACCAAAGAGGTTTGAGAGTGTGTGCGACATCGCCGTGCGCTTCGCGTCCGCCGTGCCGCCGATTGCGGCAATCCAACCTGTCGCCGTCGTGCCGATGTTCGCACCGAAGAGAACCGCAATCGCGACTTCGTAAGTGATAAGCCCCTGCGTCGCCATGGCCATCGCAATCGCAATCGTCGCGGCGGAGCTCTGGATGATCGCCGTCACGAGCGTCGCCGTGAGCGCAATGAGGCAGACATCGAGCATCGCGTTCGCGTTCATCTTCGTGAAGACCTCGGCGAAGGCTGGGTTCTGCTTAATGGGCGCGACGCCCTTCGACATGAAGTAAAGACCAAGGAAAACGAGCCCAAGCCCAATGATCGTGAGGCCGAGGTGGTGGACGCGCTCGCCGCGGAAGAAGAAATACATGATGCCGCCCGTCGCAAGGCCGATAAAGCCGAGCATCTGCGGGTCGGGCGCGTAGGCGATGATCCAGATCGTCGCCGTCGTGCCGATGTTCGCGCCGATGAGGACGGCGAACGCCTGCGGCAACGTCATAATCGCCGTTGAGACGAAACCGACAAGCATCACCGTGATGATGGACGACGACTGCACGAGGATCGTTGAGATGATGCCCGAGCCAACGCCGACAAGGCGGTGGCTTGTCGCCTTTGACATAAACTTGCGAAGTCCGCCCCCCGCCGCCGCCTGAAGACCCTCGGAGAGATGCTTCATACCGAGAAGGAAGATGCCAAGGCCACCGAGAACAGTCAAGAGAATGATGAGAATGTCTTTCATAGGGTTCTAAGACATTATACCATATTTCTCGCTTCCCCCAAAATAGACTCCGCGTGTCGCGCCGCGAACAGCCAAAAAAATGTGCGCATTTTGTCATTGACTTTTTCAAAAAATATGAGATACTATATGCTCGTTCTCTGTTCAGAAGCGGTTTTGGCGGGGAACAGGGAAAAATAAGAAAAAAGGAATCCTTCAAGATGAAGACAAAGACATGCAAAGCGTGCGCCGCCAAGAAGACGGTTGCCACTAAGAAGCCGGCCGTCAAGGCGCCTGCCGCCAAGAAGGCCACCAAGAAGGCGGTTACGTTCTCCGTCCACGCGGAGAAAGGCAAGGCCGTCTACCTCGCGGGCGACTTCAACGCCTGGAACCCGACGGCCACGAAGATGGCGTTCAAGGCGGGCGTCTACTCGGCCGCTGTCAAGCTCGCGGCGGGCACCTACCAGTACAAGTTCGTCATCGACGGCATCTGGTGCGCCGATCCCGAGAACGTCAACTCGGTCGCGAATGACCAGGGCACGTTCAACTCGGTGATCACCGTCAAGTAAGCACCGCCACTCTTGTTAGAGTGAATGAAGTCCGTCTCCCCTTCTTTAGGAGACGGACTTCTCATTTTCTCGCGCGAGGCGACGGAAAACGGCGATCGTCTTCTTAATCTCGCGCATCGGAATCGTCGGATGAACCCAGAAGCCGACCGTGTTCTCAATGAGGCGCGAAGCGACAGGCGTTGGTGAAAGGAGCGGCCACAAAATTTTGTACACAAGAGCCCCCTCCGCCTGCATCCGCTCAATGAACGTCGCAACGGGGCACGCGAGACGCGATGGATCCAGAACAAACGGCATCAGCCAGAAACTCGCGCGTCGAAGCGGCGTATCAACGGGCGCGGAAAGAACGAGTGGATGATTCTGCAACGCCTCCCTGTAGGCGGCGGCGCGCGCGGCACGGCGCGGCGCATTCCACGTCTCAAAGCGCTTCAACGCGCCGAGTCCAATCGCGCTTTGAATCTCGGTGAGGCGCGCGTTTGTCCCTATCGCATCAAAGACCTTCGGCGCAGAGCCAACAACCCAGCCGTGATCGCGCAACGACCGCACCCGCCAAGCAACATCGGCGCGACGCGCAACGACGAGGCCGCCCTCGCCCCCTGTCGTGATGTGCTTCGACTGGCAAAACGAGAAGCAACCGACATCGCCGAGTGTCCCAACAAGGCGGCCGTCGTAGCGACCGCCGAGGCATTGCGCGCAGTCCTCAATAACAAAGAAATGGCGGCGACGCGCCAGCGCGAGGATCGGCCTCATATCAACGACCTGACCGTAGAGGTGGACGACGACGACCGCCTTTGTCTTGGGCGTGAGTGCCCGCTCAATCGTCTCAGCGCACAAGAGATGGTCTTCGGCGACGTCTGCAAAAACCATATTCGCACCGACACGCGCGGCACATGTTGCCGAGGCGCGAAAGGAATAGGGCGTAACGACAACATCATCGCCAGGGCCGACTCCCAACGCAAGAAGCGCGAGCTCCAGTGCTAGCGACCCATTCGCCACGCTCGTCGCCTCACGCACACCAAGGTAATCGGCGAACGCCGACTCAAACGCGCGGCCGACGGATCCTGTCCAGTAGTTGACGCGCCCCGAACGCAAGATGTCCTGAACGGCGCGAATCGTCGTGCGATCGAACTGCGGCCAAACGAGTGGCGGCGCCTTCGTCATGTCAACGCCCCAACGCGCAATTTCAAGGCAACCTTGACGGACTCAACGGCAATGCCGGACGTAATCTTTGAATAGCCCGCCGCGCGATCGGTGAAAACAATGGGGATTTCTTGAATCGAGCACCCCGCCTTCCACGTGCGATGATTCATCTCAAGCTGAAACGAATAACCCTTTGACGCGACGGTCTCAAAGTCAATTTTCTTCAGCGTCTCGGCCTTCCAGCACTTAAAGCCACCCGTCGGATCACGAAGCGGCATTCCCGTGACAATGCGGATGAAGACCCCACCCGCGCGCGAAACAAGGCGACGCTTAAACGGCCAACCCGGTGTCGCGCCGCCTGGCACATAGCGCGAGCCGATGACAAGGTCGGCATCCTCGGCGAGAAGACGAGCGACATCCTTTGGGTCATGCGAGAAATCGCAGTCCATCTGGACAATTCGCTCCGCCCCCTGCTCAAGCGCGGCGCGGAAACCCGCGACATAGGCGCGCCCTAACCCCTCTTTTCTCTCGCGGTGAAGAACCTTGACGCGCGCATCCTCTTTTGAGAGTGCATCCAAGAGCGCGCCCGTTCCGTCGGGCGAGTTGTCGTCAACGAAGAGAACCCCAAGGCCATCAATGCCAAGACCCAAGACGGCGCGCGCCATCTTCTCAACGTTCGCGCGCTCGTCGTAGGTCGGAATGACGACGCAGGTTTTCAACCCTTCACCTCGCGGAAATAGCGACGCATCTCATCGGCCGTCTTGCACTTCGCGAGCCGCAGATAGCCGCCATTCGCACGCAAGGCCTTTGAGATGAAGCTCATGAGCTGAAGGTACGGCGTCTGTGTGCCATCGTTGGCGAGTGTCAGAACGAGGATTGAGACGGGCGAATTGTCAATCGTCTCATAATCGGACAAGCACCCCTTCTCGGGGTCAGAATTGTCAATGACCGCGACCGCGCCGATGATGCCGTCCACCGAGGCCGTGCGCCCGTGCGGAACGGCGATACCATGGTCGAGACCCGTCGGCATCGACTCCTCGCGACGCAAGACGGCCGACAGCGCATCGGCCGTGTTATGGAGCGCGTTCGGATGCGCCGCCGCGATCTCGGTGATGAGGCGCTCAAAGGCCTCCTTCTTCGTCGCGGCGCGGAAGTTCGGCACCATGACGAAGTTCTGCAAGATGCGCCCCACGCCACCCGAGGCGCGGCTCTTCGCGGCAGCCTCGTCGGAGAGAATCTTGTTCACATCCGTGCGACGGATCGGCTTTGAAATCTGGCGCGCGAGGTCATTCATCTCGGAGGCGACCTCCATCCACGCCGTCATCACAATCGCTTCCTCGGCGGGCGTGCACGAAACCTCAATCACGTTCTTGTCGCGGCGAACCGAAAGCTCCATGTCATCCATCGCGATCTCCCAGATGCTATCCTCCTTGGAGAGGAGCGACGTGTAAAAGCCCTCGTTACGGAACTCGGCAACGAGTTTTTCAAGCATGAGCTCGGCCACATCGTTTGATGAGAGTTCAAATGTGACAGGGCGCGAATTGTTGTGACTCTGCTTCGGGTGGCGAACACCGCGCGCCTTGGGCGTGAAAAGACCGACGAGCGCGGGCGGCGCGACGATGGTCGTGATGAGCGTCATCAAAATGCCGATGCCGAAGATTTCCTGAGTCAAGAAGCCACTTGAAAGGCCGAGGCCCGCCACGATGAGGGCGACTTCGCCACGCGGCACCATGCCCGCGCCGACGCGCAGACCGCCGAGGAAGTTAAAGCCACAGCAGAGCGACGGAACCATACAGCCGAGCACCTTCGCCATCACAGCGAGCACGGTGTAGATGCTACCGAAGATGAGAACGGGCTTTGAGCAAAGTGCGGAGACGTCGACCATCATACCCATCGAGCAGAAGAAGATTGGCACGAGGAACGTGTAGACGGGGGTCAGCATCTCCTGAATCGGGTGCTTCAAATCTGTGCGCGAGAGCGCAAGACCCATCACATACGCGCCGATAATCATCGCAAGCCCCATGAACTCGAAGAAGCCCGCAAGAACAAGCGCAAGACCGAAGGCCATCGTCGCAATCACGACCGGGCTCTTAAAGGCCGCCTTCAGGAACTTCGCGATGTAGCGTGCCGCGAGCAGGCCAATCACCGTCGCGCCGAGCCAGACGCCGAACGCCTTCAACGCAACAAGACCGATCGCGCCCCAATCCATCGCGCCGCCCTCGGCACCCGAGGCCGTTGCCGCGTGATTGGCAACGATGATGCCGTTACCAATCGCAAGAACAATGAGACCCAAGACGTCATCGATCACCGCGCCCGCCATAATCGTCACGCCTTCCTCCGAGTCCATTTGCTTCTTCTCAGAGAGAATGCGCGCCGTGATGCCGACCGACGTCGCCGTTGACATGATGCCCATATAGAGCGGGGCCTCCTTCGTCATCGCCGCCGCAAGTGGCAGATCCTTCAGGTAGGCGAAGTGATCAAAGTATTCAGGCAGCAAGTAAACCGCGCAGAGGTCGCCAAAGAGGAACGAGACGATGACGCCACCGAGGCCGACCATGAGGCCGACGAACGAGTAGCGGATGAAGAGTTTCAAGTTCGTCTCAAGACCCGAGAGGAACAAGAGAATCACCGACGCGAGCGTCGCGATGCCATAGAGCGCAGGGCTTGTCGCGTCGAACATATTGCCATTGCCCGCGACCGTACCGAACATCTCGCGCGCGGGACCCGCCACGCCCTCGGCCACGTACGCAACAGCATTCATCGCCTTCAGCGCGCCGCCGTTGAAGAGACCATACTTAAAGAGCCCGTCGCCAAAGCCGATGCCGCCCAAGGCCCACGGACCGATCACGATACCAGCCGCGAGTTCGCCGAGGATGGAAGGAAGTTTGAAGAGCGAGGCGATGGCACCGCCGAGACGCGCGGCAAAAATGATGACACCAATCTGAAGAACCAGGAACATCATCTCCTCAACACGCGGCATACCGAAGTTCGGATAGGCCGGCGGCCCTGCGTCATGAGAAGCAAAAACACCCGCCGCACACAAAATTGTGGCGACCACCAAAAACAACTTTCTGTTTTTCATTTAGAGAATGATTCTTTCGTTTGTTGAATATTCTAATAGTATAACACAAATCGCGCCAACTTGTGGAGTGAGAATTTATGGTATAATGAAAGCCGATATGGAACCGACAACAAGAAGAACGCTCGCCGTCGGCTGGTTTGATAACCGCTCCTTCATCACATCCTGCGAAGACTTCCTCCCTCGAATAAAAGAAGTCTTCTTCGCCTGGCCGGGCGTCAAGGCGAGCCGCCCGATGGACGATTGGACGCCATCGCGCCGCGAGCATCTTCTCGCCGACCTCCGCTGGGCGCGCGCGCACGGTGTTGAACTTGATACGATCTTCAACGCGAACTGCTACGGCGACATTGCAATTTCCGAAACGCTCGCCGACCACGTGACGGAGGTTCTGCGCGAGATGGACGCCGTGGGGCTCTTTCCTGAGCATCTCACAACGACCTCGCCCTTCATTGCGACCGTCGTCCGCGCACGCTTCCCCACCGTCAAGATTCGCCTCTCCATTAACATGGACATTGAAAGCGAGATCGCGCTCTCCTACATTGACGAGCTCTATGATGCGTTCTACGTGGGGCGAAACAAACACCGCCAGGTTGACTACGTCGCGCGCATCGCCGCCTGGGCACACGCGCGAGGCAAGAGGGTCGGTCTTCAGGCGAATGTCGGTTGTCTGCGTGACTGCCCCTTCCACCAGTTTCATAACAACCTCCATGGGCACGACCGCATAGGCCAGTCCGCCGCGGGCGCGGCCTTCAATTTTAGCGTCTTCCGATGCAAGACGAACTACGCACGCGGCCGCTATGAGGACTTTCTGCGCGCCATCTGGATTCGCCCCGAAGACCTCCCGCGCGTCGAACAACACGTCGATATCATCAAACTCGCGACGCGGCGGCATCCCGCCCCCGAGAAAGTGATTCGAGCCTACGCGACCTACCACCACGCGGGCGACCTTGCCGAAATCATGGATCCGTGCTTTACGTTTCCAATGATCATTGACAACGATGCGCTCGGGGCCTCACCGCTTTGGCCCGCGGTGCGCGACTGCCCCGACGCGAGCCACTGCCGAAACTGCGGCCAATGCCGCGACCTCTTGAACGCTTGCGCACGACCGCGCACGGACATCGCAAGCGACATCACGACGCGCGACTTTGACACCTTCTTTAAGGGATAGTCGGCACGCTCTTCTGCTGCTCGCGCTCGTACTGCGCACGGGCGCGGAGGAAGAAGAGACCCGAAATGGGCACCGTGAAGATGTAGAGGATGCCAATCGTTCCAATCGCAAGCCAGAAGTTTGAGACGAGGAACGCGACAATCAGCAACAAGAACGCGATGACGAGCGGCAACTGCCGACGCGAGAAGTGCAGATGCTTGAGCGAAATCGTCGGCAGGCGCGAGGCCATCAGCGACCCGACGAAGAGAAGCATAAAGACGCCCATCCACGGGTTCTGCAAGAACGTCGCGAGCGCAGGATACGAACCCTTCGCATCAAGCGCGAGCGAAAGCACGGCGGGCGAAAGCACCATCCAGCATCCGCCCGGCGCAGGAACGCCCGTAAAGAAATTGAGCCAGTAGGGCGCGGTCTCCTGCTCGAGCATCGTGTTGAAACGCGCGAGGCGGAAGCAGTCGCACATCGCGTAGTAAAGCGAGCAGCCGAGGACGAGACGGATGAACATCGGCGAGACGACGGTGCCGTCCGCGAGGATGTGATTAGGGCCTCCTGTCATCCAAAAGTACATGAACATCGCCGGCGCAACACCGAAGTTCACGAAGTCGGCGAGCGAGTCAAGTTCTGCGCCGAGTTTGGAGCTCGCCTTCAAGAGCCGCGCGACACGCCCGTCAACACCGTCGCAAATGCACGCGACGAGGAGCGCAACGAGCGCCTCCAAAAACCGCCCCTCTGATGAGAGCGAGATAGATGTAATGCCCGCGCACGCCGCGAGCGACGTGATGAGGTTTGGAAAGATCGCCTTAAACGGAATGCGCTCGCGCCTCTCCGCGCGCACGCGGCGACGACGCCCTCTCAATCTGAAACGACCCATTTCATCGGCCCTCTTTCAAGAAGAACGGCGGCCTTCAGCCAACCTTGATGTGGATGCCGCCCGAAAGGTTCGGCGCGGCGGACGACGGGGATTGCGTCTTGGGCGCATTCTTGCGCGGCGGCCCGATGAGGCAGAAGTGGACGCGGCCATCCGTCTTCGGCGCCTGCTCGACGTAGCACTCATCCTTGATCATGGAAAGAACCTCGGAGATTTTGTCCTCGCCGATGTCGCGGTGGGCGTTCTCGCGCCCGCGGAATTGAAGAGAGAGACGCACCTTATTGCCCTCGCTCAAGAACTGGCGAATCTGGCGCAACTTATGCTCAATGTCGCCGACATCCGTCCCAGGGTGGAACTTAATCTCCTTGACCTGCGTCTGCTTCTGGGCCTTACGCGCTTGCTTCTCGCGAATGGACTGTTCGTACTTGAACTTGCCGTAGTCCATGATCTTACAAACAGGTGGCACGGCGTTTGGCGTAATCTCAACGAGGTCGAGAGAACGACTCTCCGCGAGACGTTGTGCCTCCCGCGTGGCCATGACGCCGAGCATTTGTCCTTGTGCATCAAGAACGCGGACTTGCGGTACGCGAATCTTGTAGTTGACGCGAGTGAACTGTGCGATAACCCACCTCTCTTTAATTTTGATTTAAGATACAAACTATTTTACCACATTCACGCCCCGTCGCGCAACCG